>NZ_JADGDZ010000031.1:11008-34130 GCF_016744625.1 Winogradskyella sp. | reverse complement strand
CTTTAGTATAGAGCTGCATTTTTTCATTGTAAAATATGCTATGATATTTAATTGTCTTTTGAAATGTTGTGTCCGCACCTATAATTAAATTATCATAAATACTATAATCAAAGTATGGTTTATTTTTTATTATAACCTGATCTTTGTATAACAGAGAAGTTACAAAACGGTTATTCTTCTTTTTTGTAAAACCTATAAAATAATGTGGTCTTGAGCTAAAATTAACCTTGTCATAGATAGGTTTTACTTTAATGTCTTTATCAAAATTAGATAATCCGTATTTATCTTTAACACGCATAGGTACTAAAGTATCTTGGGCTCTAACCTTTGTTGTAAACCAAAGACATAGTATAATAAACAATCCTATTCTTTTCATTAAATAAGTACTTATATTGCGAGAAGTTTAGATTTCAAAAATAATTATATAAAAATAAAACCTCTTCATAATGAAGAGGTTTTTAAAGGTCAAGTACTTGCAGGACCACATTTTATAATAAAATAAAATCTATAACCCTAACCTTATAGTTGGTCCTGCATTTGTACTTGATTTTCTACTAAATCGTCTATTGGAACTATTAATCTTCCTTTTGAATTTTTTAATATTACTGAGATACTTTTCACTTCATCTACAGTATAATTTTCGTTATTAAATGAAATACTTTGCCCTACCTCATAGGTCTTTCGAGCATAAAACGTTTTAAGTAATTTACCTACAATTTCTCTAGCACCAAATCCAAAAGCAATAGCAAATGCTAAAAGAAAAGCTGCAATAATCATATTAATATTGCTTGTAATAATCTCTGTATCAATACCTGCTTGATTTAAAGCTGTAATGGAAATAAAGGTTAGTAATAAGAAAAATACAACTTGACTAATCATTTTACCACCAGACAAATCCATAGATTCAAAAAGCGACTTAAGACCATTCTTTACAAAATTGGCAAATAATAAACCAATAATGAATATGACTAAAGCTGAAAATAATTTCGGCAAATAAGCTATTAAATCTCCTATTTGCTTAGTAATTATATCTAATCCCATTATATCTGATGCTGTAACCAACAATACGATATACATTAAATATTTTACAAATTTTGAAACAACTTTTATAGTATCGAAATTGAGTTTCTTTCCTTCTATAATTTCAATATCGTTTAGCTTATCATCTAGCTTATTGGCTTTTGCTAATTTTAAAACTTTCTTTATAATCTTAACTACAAGCTTTGTGACCAGCCAACCAATCACAAGAATCACTAATGCCCCAATAATATTTGGAAATACTTTTGTGATTTCTAGCCACATTGTCGTAAGCGATTGCATGGCAATGTCTTTAAATTCTGTTACTTTTTCCATACTTATAATATTTTGTTAGGGTTATTAAGTATTACTATTCTCTCTTGCTTGTTACACTATCAATAATATAACCTAAGTTATACGAAAACAGTTCAGCTAACTCCATAAATAGCTTGGCCATTGCAATATCGTGCATGACTTTTCCTTTAAGTTCTGCCGGAACTTCCTTTAAAGGTTTATTTATTTGATTAAATGGATTTTCCATCTTTCGTATAATTATCGTACTTGTGTACTAGTTTTTCTTTTGCTCTTTTTAAGCGCATTTTAACTGCACTTTCTCCAATATCTAAAGCTTCTGATAATTCTCTAATAGATAAATTATCTTGATACTTTAATAATAGTATCATCTTTTCATCTGGTGAAATCAACTCCATCACTTTCTTCAATTTCTCTACTCGCATATTATCAAACTCGCGAGTAGAATCAATATCTTCACCTATATTCTCAATACTATCTGAACTTATCGATTTTTTTTCAATCTTTTTTGCCGTGTTTCTAGTTACATAATTTACACAATGATTATATGTAAATGCATATAACCATGTCGAAAATTTTGATTTCCCTTTGAAACTGGCAAGCTTAACAAAGACTCTTAAAAAAATATCTTGTGTTAAATCTTTGGCTTCATCAACACCATTAGCAAATCCATAACATTTGTTATAAACCATCGTCGCATATCTATCATACAACACTTCGAATAACATAGTGTCATTGGTTTTTACGATAGCCTCTACGAGCGCTTCATCGGTTAGGTTATGAACAGCGTCTGTTGTCAATTGATTAGTTAATTCTTTTTAACTTTGTTAGTCATTAGTTTTAAGACACTCAATATTTAATGAAGTCACAATTAATTTAAAAAAATTCTTACTTTTTTAAATAATCTTCAATATCTCCTAAATGATGTTTTAATGCTAGTGCAGAAATTTGAATTTCTCTAATTAACAATGCTAGTGACATTATCAGTAATATTAGTGCTACTCCGAACATCCAAACTGCTACAATATGCTGATCTATATAAATTAAAAACATAGTCAATACACAAAGCAATAAACTTGTAATTCCAAAAATTTGCATCCAACGCGTTAGGTTTAGTCTTAGTTTTAAATTATTAATTTGACGTATTAAGGAATCCTCTTTCTTTTCAACGTACTTGTCACTTAGATTTCTAATCACTGCTGCATAAGCCAAAAAACGATTGGTATATGCCAGCATAATTAAAGATATAGCTGAAAATAAAAGTGCTGGAGTCGTAAGTGTTAATTCTTCCATCTCAAAGTTTTTGCAAAATTACTGATTTTAAATACTTTATGCATGATTTGAGAGCAATATTATATCGTTTTACAGGTTTTTTATCAGAATTTTATTACAAACCTGTAATCGTTTATTAATAAATACTTTACATAAAAAAAGCGAACTTTTTTAAGTTCGCTTTTTTTAAAATTATTATTTATACTATTCTTTTAGAGAATCTAGTTTTTCTTTGTGATAATTACTATTACTTATCTGATAAGCTTTTTCAAGAAATTCAATTGCTTTCTTGTTATTCTTCTTAGCTATATAATAATCTGCCATAGCATCGTATGCATTCGCGCTTTCTGGATAATACTTAATTGCCATATCAAAAAATAAAAATGATTTTTCTGGCTGTTCCATCTGCAAATTCATATAGGCATAACCAATAAATAACTCTTCTACCATAGGAGGTGTTTTATAACCAAAATGTTTAGTGTAAATAGCTTCTTGTTTATTTAACAAAACACGAATCTCATCTATTGATGTTTCTGGGTTATTATATTTCTGTGGTGACTTAAACTGAAACCACTCAAACAAAGACACAAGGCCATCTCTCATAGCTGGCAATGGTACTGTACCATGCAAATCCTCTGGATAAACTTTCCATTTAAAATTTAACTTATTTTGCTTTTGAGTTATTGCAAATTCTGAAAAATCAATTATTGATCGAGCAAATAAACTAAATCCAGATTCGTCTTTCATGACATTATCTATGGTAACAGATTCGTCTTGCATGTTTAATTGCTCTGCAGCTAAAGCAACAAATAAACTTTTTCTGTTAAAGTCCTTATTCTTTAATTTCTCTTTAGCTTCAATTACTAGTTTTTGATTATCCCATTCGAGACTTGGATCTATAGCAATATAATTTGTAAAAAGATCTGTATGATTTATTAATGTATTAATTGTAAACAAACCTGCATAAGAATGTCCTATAAGTGTACGATGATTAGTCGTTGGATAGGTCTTATTAATATGTGGTATAAGTTCATTCTTAATAAACATTGTAAACACCTCTGCTCCACCAGATTCTGTTTGCATAGAACTTCCTCTTCTTGATTCTATTTTAGAAATCGTTAAATCTCTTGTTCTATTTGTTCTATTAGATATGCCAACCAATATCATATGTGGCAAATAATGTCCCCAATAATTAGTGTAAACAGCTTCTAAACTAGACTTTAAAGAGAATCCATCTAATAAGTAGATTACAGGATACTTCGTATTACTTTTTGGATTATAATTATCTGGTAGTTTTACCCAAAAATCACGGGAACTTTTTAAAGTTTTAGAATAAAGACTATCAACTACATCTGTAACTACTAACTCTTGTTCTTTTTGATTGGTTTGTGCTTTACTTAATAAACTAAAGCATATAAATGTTATTATAATTATTGGCAATCGAATTCTATTCTTCATATCACAAAGATAATATTGATTTATGCTTTATCAGCAGCTTGAAGCCACCTAAGGATTAGAATATCTAATCTTACTATTATAAAGGTAAACAGACCAAACGTAGCCGTCAATAAAGATACTTTGAGCCCTCCTGCAAAAACAGCTGGATCTGGATTTCCTAAAGCTTCTATAGAATCAAAAGCTGTAATCAGTCCAATAACCGAAGCAAAAAAACCTATAACCAAACCTAAGAGGCTACTATCTTCTGCTAAACGCAACATTTTTTTTGATAGTGAAGGGTTTTTTCGAAAACTCATAAAGCCTCTGACTAAAAAATAAATAGAAAGTAATAGACATATTAAAATTAAAGACATAAAAAACGGCCCTCCTTCGTTAAATCTGTCTGCAAATTGTACTGGTGCGAATAAAAATTTTGATGTTACTAATTCGTTCATAATTGATGGTTTTAATTAAACATAGTTCAAACTTAGAGAATGGTTTTCTATTAAAAATTAAAATGCGATAGATGACCAATTTAGTAAGGGATTAAACATTTTGCTATAACCAGCGCTAAACTTGTCATTCGTCTACAATATAATAAATCACACTAAAAATATATTATTATTGTAGTGGATACCTTTTTAATGCGAAAAACACAATTTATACTCAAAAAACTAGGACACACTGTTCTGCATCTTCTCTTTTGGTGCGGTGTTCTTTTTTTCTACAGTTATTTATTTGCCATTGGCAGTTCTGACTTTAATGATGTACTCGCATTTTCTTTGTTTTTAATGCCTATTACTATTGCCACAACATATGTTTCTATATATAAATTGATTCCAGAGTATTTTATGACTAAACAGTATTTTAGGTTTATACTATATAGCATCTATACTTTAATTATTTCGAGTTATTTGGTAATGGTTTCTATTTTCTTTAGCCTTATACACTTATCTGGTTTTGAGTATTCTGAAATGAATCCTGGTACAAAAAACATATTCTTTGTTCTATCTAGCGTATATTTAGTTGTCTTTATTGTAAGTGCTTTTAAATTATTGAAACTTAATTTAAAGCAATCTAAAAGAACAAGTGAACTCGAAACCAAAATACTAGAAGCACAGCTAAAACTAAAAGAGCAAGAACTCAACTATTTAAAAATGCAGATTCATCCGCATTTTTTGTTCAACACACTAAATACCATGTATGGCTTTGCTCTAAAAAAAGCAGATGACACTCCCGAGATGATTTTAAAACTTTCAAACTTGCTTGATTATTTGCTCTATCAAGTTGATAAACCTTTGGTACCTTTAACTGATGAAATTAACCATATCAAAGATTATATAAGTTTAGAACAAATGCGTTTTAATGATACTTTGGATGTTAATTTTGTAAATGAGGATTGTTCAGAAAACATAGAGGTTGCACCTATGCTATTTTTACCATTTGTTGAGAATAGCTTTAAGCATGGTAAGATTGTAGATGGTAAGCTCTCAATTGATATTTCATTTAAATGCAAAAACAATAGCATTCATTTTAGTATTAAAAACTCACATTCTAAATCGTCTTCAACCAAATCTGGTATCGGATTAGAGAACATAAAAAAGCGATTAGAGTTACTTTATAAAAATCTGTATGATTTAGATATCATTGAGAATGTTAACCTTTTTGAAGTGCAACTAAAACTATCATTAACAAATGTCTAAAACTATTTCTTGTATTATTGTTGACGATGAAGTTATAGCTAGAGAAATCATAGCTTCTCATGTATCTAAAATTGATAACATTAAAGTTATAGCGCAATGCAAAAATGCAATCGAAGCTTTTAACTTTATTAGTAACAATACTGTAGACTTAGTTTTTTTAGATATTAATATGCCTGAGATTTCTGGTATAGCATTTGCGAAGTCTATAAACAAAGACATAAAAATTATTTTCACCACTGCTTACAGAGATTATGCTGTTGAAGGCTTTGACTTACAAGCCGTAGACTATTTATTAAAACCTATTGCATTTGAGCGTTTGCTTAAAGCTGTAAATCGTTATTTTGAAGTCACAAGTAAAACAAACGGCATCATAACAGAAACACCAGAAACCAATGATTTTATATTTGTACGTTCTGATCGCAGAATGCTTAAAGTAGATTTTAATTCAATATTGTATATAGAAAGCTATAGTGATTATATTAAAATTCACCTTCAAAATAATACTATTATAACAAGAGAAACCATAAGCGCTATTGAAGCAAAACTACCAAAACATCGCTTTTTAAGAATTCATCGTTCTTTTATTATTTGCATCACAAAAATTCAATCTTTTACTAATGAATATGTTACAATTAATAACCTAACACTATCCATTAGTCGAAGTTATAAGAAAGAAGTTTTAAATCAATTAGAAAATTATTAACTTTAGATAATTAAAGCCCCAAATCTAACGTTATAATAGCAAATGCTATTGATTGAAAAACCGCTTAATGAACGATTACCTACACAACACTATTCCTAATCTTAAGCCATTTAATTATGAGCGTCATCACGATTCTCTTTTTATAAATCAACAATGGGTTTTAGTGAATGGTATTTCTAAAAAGAAATCGATTTACACGTTTAAAGAGGATAACATTCTAGAAATATCTAGAAAAGATGATGTGATAAAAACGTCTTGGAATATTAGTATTCAGAACATATTTTCTATAGAAACTGAAGATGGAATGATTACGGTTAAAGCTTACTTTAAAGACGATGACATCTTAGTACTTAATCATTTAGACAAAAAAGAGTTTGCGCTTTATATTAATACATCTAATTATGATGACGAGCTTAACTCCGTTGAAGATATTCAATCGTTTTTAAAAGAGAAATACAAAAGGAAAGTTAGTACAATTATATACGATCACGAATTCTATTATATTGAAAAATCTAAAGAATTTGGACCATTTACAGTAGAAACACTATCTGAAAAAGTAAAAAACGAAGAAATTAGTGTCTATTGCTTTGTTAGAGATATTAATGAATATGATTATAGTAATCGGTTACGTATCTATGATTTAATACAAGAATTATAAGCTATAAAAAAGCGAAAATCTATATAAGAAATTCGCTTTTAAATTTATTCAATATGCTAACTTTCTACACCTGTAATCCAGGAATAGCAACCATTTCATTAGTATCCTTATCGTAATCAACACCTTCTACATTAAAACCAAAGAGATTAAAGAAATCGGTTCTATACCCTTCTAAATCTCCAATATTTGGTAAAGTTTCGGTTGTTGCTTCTTTCCAAAGTTCTAGAACTTTAGCTTGTATATCATCGCGCATTTCCCAATCATCAATACGAATTCTTCCTGCTTCATCTAAAGGTAAATTTTCTGCATACAAACGCTCACTGAACAAACGTTCTATTTGCTCTATACAGCCTTCGTGAATGCCTTCTTCCTTCATTACTTTATATAACAATGAAATGTATAATGGAATTACAGGAATTGCAGAGCTGGCTTGAGTTACTAATGCTTTATTCACAGAAACATAACCTTTACCGTTAATAGACTTTAAAGCATCTGTGATTTCAAAAGCTGTAGCTTCTAAATGATCTTTAGCTCTACCAATAGTTCCTTTTCTATATACAGCTTCAGTAAGTGAAGGACCAATATAAGAATAGGCTACGGTTTTAAAATCTTCTGATAAAACTCCGGCTGCATTTAATTGGTCAATCCACATTTGCCAATCTTCACCTCCCATTACAGCTACTGTATTATCAATATCATCACCAGAACTTGGTTCTATTGAGATCTCTTTTACGTCTCCTGTATGAAAATCTACAGTATTATCTGTAAAGATTCCTCCTATTGGTTTTAATACAGATTTAAAACGATTTCCTGTATCTGGATGTGTTCTTACTGGTGAAGCTAAACTATAAATTAAAACATCTATTTTACCTAAATCGTCTTTAATTAGCTTTAGTGTTTGTGCTTTAATCTCGTTAGAAAAAGCATCACCATTTATACTTTTAGCGTATAAGCCATCTTTGTGTGCTTGGGTTTCAAAAGCTGCGCTATTGTACCAACCAGCTGACGCTGTTTTTCCTTCTTTTGGTGGTTTTTCAAAAAACACTCCAATAGTAGCAGCATCAGATCCATAAGCACTTGTAATCCTAGATGCTAAACCAAAACCTGTTGAAGCACCAATTACTAATACTTTTTTAGGTCCATCAACTTTAGACTTTGATTTAATATATTCAATCTGATTTAATACATTTTTTTCACAACCTGCTGGGTGCGCTGTTAAACATATAAACCCTCTAGTTCTTGGTTCTATTATCATAAATAATTATTCTAAACGTGTAATGCTCTATCTTCTGTTGCTGCTAAAGCAGCTTCTTTAACAGCTTCTGCAAATGTTGGATGTGCATGAGACATACGAGAAATATCTTCTGCAGATGCTCTAAATTCCATAGCAGTTACTGCTTCTGCAATTAAATCTGCACAACGTGCTCCAATCATATGTACTCCTAGAACTTCGTCTGTTGTTTTATCTGCTAATATTTTTACAAAACCATCAATATCTCCACTTGCTCTAGCTCTACCTAAAGCTCTAAATGGAAACTGACCAACTTTATACTCTACATTATCTGCTTTTAACTCTTCTTCCGTTTTACCAACTGCTGCAACTTCTGGCCATGTGTAAACAACTCCAGGAATTAAATTATAATCGATATGTGGTTTTTGACCTGCCATTGTTTCTGCAACAAACACACCTTCCTCTTCCGCTTTGTGCGCTAACATTGCTCCTTTAATTACATCACCTATGGCATAAATATTAGAAGCAGATGTTTGTAGATAATCGTTTACTTCTACTTGTCCTCTATCATTAATCTTTACTCCAGCAGCTTCAGCATTTAAACCATCTGTATATGGACGACGACCAACAGATACTAAACAATAATCTCCTTTAAATTCTACAAGTTCACCTTTTTTGTTTTCTGCTTTTACAATAACCTCATCTCCTTTACGCTCTACTGATTTTACTTTGTGAGACAACATCATTTTACACTTAGACTTCTTAAAAACTTTATTAAGTTCTTTAGATAAACCTGCATCCATAGTAGGCAAAATTCTGTCCATATATTCTATAACAGTAACCTCAGCTCCTAAACGACGATAGACTTGTCCAAGCTCTAAACCTATAACTCCACCACCAATGATAATCATGTGTTTTGGAATTTCTTTTAATTCTAAAGCTTCAGTAGATGTAATTATACGTTCTTTATCTAAAGTTATAAAAGGTAAGCTAGATGGTTTAGAACCTGTAGCAATAATGATCTTTTTTGCTTCAATTTCGCCAGCATCTTTACCTTCAATCTTAATATGAGTTGCATCTTTAAAAGATCCTAATCCTTCATAGACATCAATCTTGTTTTTCTTCATTAAGAAATCAATTCCTCCTGTGGTTTGGTCTACAACAGCTTGCTTACGAGCAATCATTTTTTCGAGATTTACTTTAATATCTCCAGGAATCTCAATACCATGATCTGCAAAATGCTTTGTTGCTTCTTCGTAATGATGAGATGAGCTCAACATCGCTTTACTTGGAATACAACCTACATTTAAACACGTGCCACCAAGTGTTGAATATTTTTCAATAATTGCAGTTTTCATGCCTAATTGTGCGCAACGAATTGCTGCTACATATCCTCCAGGACCAGATCCTATTATTGCTACGTCGTATGAATTCATATTATTTCTTCTTATTAATTTTAAATTGAAATGCTAATTGTAATGCTCTATTTTGATTCTTCGTGTTTATTGCAGTAACATCTGTTAGTCCAAAATAATAGCGTAAAGATGCACTAACCTTTTCAGATATAACATAGCTAGCTCCAATATTAACACCAAAATCTCTATCGTAAAAATCGGATTTTACATCTGCCAACGATCCAGTTCCATTTTTAGCGGTTACCAACAAACCAACTTGAGGCCCAGCATCTAAACTAAATGCTTCTGAAACAAACCATTTTACCATAATTGGTAATACCACATAGTTTAGTCGAATCTTAGAAACCCCTTCGAAATCTTGTTTAAAACCATAAACCGAAAACAATAGCTCTGGTTGAATCTTAAAATTTTCACTTAATGTTATTTCTGTAAAAAGACCAGCTTGAAAATTTAGCAATGAAGAGATATTTTCAGTACCATCACCTGCTAAGTTGGCAACATTACCTCCAATTTTAATTCCAATAGGATGGTCTTGAGCTCCCAAGCTTAAACTAGATAAGAAAACAAGAATAAAGAGTAATCTCATAGTAACTGCAAATGAGACACAAAAATACAATTTAGATTAAATATTCACGAATGACTTTCTACTAAATTTAACATAAAGTATTAGGTTGGAAACCCAAGCATCTCTCCCATACCAACCGTAAATAACCAACAGCCATAAATAGCATGTTCTATCGAAACTAAAAGCGTAGATTTTGTTTTCTTAAAAGTCAACGCAAAAAGAATACCTCCAATAAATGTCAAAATCATCACTAAGGTATTTCTAAAAAACAAATGTGCTAATGAAAACAACGCAGCATTAACTATAATGAAAAGGCTTTCATTTTTAAACAAGCTTTGATAACGCTGAAAGAAAAACGTTCTATAAATTAATTCTTGAGGATATACAGAGAAAACAGAATAAACAAAAAGGATAATAACCCAAACTAAAGGTTTATGTATTGGCATAATAAACAAGTTCTTTAAATCGAAAATCGACACATAAATTGATGTGAGTATGGCTATACCAACTAATTGCAATAATGTGCGTTTCCAAAACTGTTTCCAATTGAGATGCTGTGCAATCTTAAACTTATTACTTTCAACTTTAAACAAAACGAATATAATATAAGCAAATCCTATAACTCCTATTCCCATTTTAATCCAGACAGGAAATTCTATAGCAAAGCATATTGGTGTCATAACGAAAATGAGAAAAAACTCTATGAGTTTATAAATTGTGCTTTGCATAAATTAGAGTGTAATTGCTGTAGTGTGTTTTACTTCATTAATCATAAACATACTATGTGTACTACCAATATGATCAATCTTGGTCAGTTTTTCTACCATAAACTCTCTAAATGCCTTCATATCTTTCACCAAAACTTTAAGTAAATAATCATAATCACCACTGAGGTGATAACATTCTAAAACCTCATCTAATTGATTAACTTCACGTTCAAACTTAACCACATAATCTTGAGAATGTTGCACTAATTTTATATGACAAAAAGCTACAAAATCCTTTTCAACTTTGCTTTTATCTACTAATGCCACATATTGACTGACAATACCATTGTTTTCGAGCTTTTTAATACGTTCATAAACTGCAGTTACTGATAAATTCAATTTATTAGACAACGCTTTAGTCGTTTGCTTACTATCCTCTTGTAGTAGATGTAATAGCTTTCTATCAGTTTCATCGAAAATCATAATTATCTTTTTTCGGTTTAAACCATTTAATAATTAAAATTAATGAATTAAAATCTATTTTATTATTAAAATGCAGATTATTTGTCTAAATATCACATTTATCATTGATTATAAGTCTAAAATTATCGAATTTTGATGTAATCAAAAATATATAGATACATGAAATTTAAGCCTGCAAATAATATTCAAGATTTACAATACTTCGGAGAATTCGGAGGAATAAATCCATCAATTTCCGACTCATCAACCTATACCTTTTTATCAGCAAAAACTATGTTTGATACCTTTGAAGGTAATGCAGATGGCTGTTATTTATACTCACGTCATTCATCTCCTTCAAACTTATATTTAGGAGAAGCCTTAGCTGCAATGGAAGGAACAGAAACTGCGACAGTAACTGCATCTGGTATGGGAGCAATTACACCAGTTTTATTGCAACTTTGCGGTTCTGGTGAACACATAGTTAGTAGTAGAACTATTTATGGTGGTACTTATGCCTTTCTAAAGAACTTTGCACCACGTTTAGGTATTGACACCTCTTTTGTTGATATTACAAAACTAGATATTGTAGAAGCTGCAATTACCCCAAAAACAAAAGTATTGTTTTGTGAAACAGTTAGTAATCCTTTGTTAGAAGTTGCTGATATAAAAGGTTTAGCGCAATTAGCAAAAAAGCATAATTTAAAGTTAGTAGTAGACAACACCTTCTCTCCTTTATCAATTTCTCCAATAAAGTTAGGTGCAGATATTGTTGCCCATAGTTTAACAAAATTCATAAACGGCTCTTCAGATACAGTAGGTGGTGTAGTTTGTGGCACTCAAGAGTTTATTGATGACTTAAGAAACGTAAACAATGGTGCAGCTATGTTACTAGGTTCTACAATGGATAGTTTGCGTTCTGCTTCTGTATTAAAGAATTTAAGAACACTACATATTAGAATGATGCAACACAGCCATAATGCAACTTATCTGGCTAAGAAATTTGAAAATGATGGTTTAAAAACTGTCTATCCAGGATTGTCTTCTCATCCATCACATGAATTATTTAAATCCATGATGAATGAAAAATATGGTTATGGAGGTATGTTAACTATTGATGTTGGTTCATTAGATAAAGCCAATGCATTAATGGAATTAATGCAAGAGCGTAACCTTGGATACTTGGCAGTAAGCTTAGGATTCTACAAAACTTTATTTAGTGCACCAGGAAGTTCTACATCATCTGAAATCCCAGAAGATGAACAAGAAGCAATGGGTTTAAGCGATGGTTTAATTCGTTTTTCTATTGGATTAGATGCAGATATCGAACGTACTTATCAGATGATGAATGCTTGTATGGTAGAGTTAGGTATTCTTGAAGGTGAAATGGTTTAAAATATAAATAGCTGTCACATCGAGCGAAGTTGAGATACAATATGTTCTCGACTACGCTCGAACTGACAGAAAACTAATCTTTACTTCCCTTTTAATCGCTCCCAAAGCGCAGTCATTGTAAACTCAAAATCATTCATTTCTGGCACAAACGGTTTCATGTCTAATCGATTTTCTGTTTTATATAGTTTCAAATTAAAAACAGCTTTATATCCATCTCGTGTTTCTACTAATGGATATCTTAAATCTTTATATAAATAATCACCATCATCTAAAGCTTCTACATTATAATAATCGTTGCTAAACCACGCTAAGTCAATAATATCTTTGTAGTCTTCTTTTGTTAAATCTCTTTTCTTCGGAATGATTTGCCAGTCAGAAAAGTGATTAGAAGTATCAAACAATGAGTGAAACCCAACATGATAGTTATCTTCAGTCTCTCCTATACCATACCAAAGGATATTATTGAAAATTGAAGGTTGAACACTAAAACGCCTATAAGAAATTCCATTATCAGCCAATGACGATTTAAAAACGCTATCTATATATAGTTTATTAAAAATAGTAAATAGCATATATACTGAACTAATACCTAGTCCTAGCTTTAACCAAAGTTTACGTCTTCTGCTTTTTCGTTTAAAAAACATCAAAACAATTATGCTCAACAAAAAAGGAATAGTATACAAAGGGTCTACAACAGCAATATTATTAAATGCCACACGATAATTAGAAAATGGAGCAAAGAGCTGTGTACCATAAGGTGTAAAACAATCTAAAATCGGATGTGTAAACAACGACCATAAAAATAATTTTATCCAATCTTTTTGAGTTGTTGTATGAAGCCTTCTTCCTCTGTCATATAATTTATGAACTAACCAACCCAATAAAAAAGCAGCCAATACAGAAAATAATATCGAATGCATAAAGCCACGATGAAACAACATCGCATCTATTTCATTATGATGTAATAAGCTTCCAACAAAAACATCTAAATCTGGTATGGTACCACCAATAGCACCAAACAACAATGCTTTGTTACCAATTTTCTTACCGAGAACTGCTTCTCCACAAGCAGCTCCTAAAACGATTTGAGTTAATGAATCCATAATTACAAGCGCAAAAGTACACATTTAATCCATTTGCAAATGGCTTCACAAAATCGTAACATTACAGAACTAAACTAACAAAAATGCAAGACGACGACTTATCAGAAATTAAAATTGATGACCAAAAAATTATAGATAACAAAGAGCTTAATATCTTTGAAGCTCTTGTTCCTGTTGTAATATTAATGGGCTTACTAGCCTATAACATCTTTTTTGCTAATGGAGAAATGTTTGGTGGTTACTCAAATCAATATATCTTATTAATTGGCGGTTTTGTTGCTTTTATAGGTGGTTTACTAAATAAAGTAACACCATTAGTAATGGTAAAAGAAATTTGGGAAAATCTAAAAAGTGTTTTCATTCCGATAATGATTTTACTCTTAGTTGGCGCGCTTGCTGGCACTTGGTTAATTAGTGGAGTAATACCTGCAATGGTATATTATGGACTACAAGTATTAAGCCCTGAAATATTTTTACCAGCTTCTGTAATTATTGCAGCTGTTATATCTATAGCAACAGGAAGTTCTTGGACAACCTCAGCAACCGTTGGTATTGCTTTAGTTGGTATTGGTACAGCTCTAGGTATCAATCCAGGAATGATTGCTGGTGCTGTAATTTCTGGTGCTTATTTCGGTGATAAAATGTCTCCATTAAGTGATACTACAAATTTAGCTCCTGCAATGGCAGGTACAGATTTATTTACTCATATTAGATATATGTCATATACGACTGTGCCAACTATTATTGTGACTTTAATTGTATTTGGAATTATTAGTGTTTCAATTGAGCCAACAGGAAATGCAGACATTAGCAGTTTATTAACCTCAATTGGTAATACATTTAATATTACACCTTGGTTATTTTTAGTTCCTACAGTTGTAATAGTACTTATAGTATTAAAAACAAAGCCTTTGGTTGCATTAGCTTCTGGTGTAATTCTAGCTGCAGTTTTTGCTGTCATATTTCAACCTGAGGCCTTAAAGAATCTATCTGATTCTAGCTTTTCCGCTATTTCAAATTCTATCTTAACAGATACAGCCATCGCAACTGATAATGAAAAACTAAATGACTTATTCTCTTCAGGTGGCATGAAAGGAATGTTATGGACTATATTTCTAATCGTTTGCGCTATGGTATTTGGAGGTATTATGGATGGAATTGGTGCATTGGCAAGAATTACCAAAGCTTTACTTTCTGTAGCTACAACCGTTTTTGGATTGTTTGCAAGTACTGTGATAAGTTGCTTGGGTTTAAATACAATAGCATCAGATCAATATTTGGCAATTGTAATTCCTGGAAAAATGTTTAAAAAAGCGTTTAAAGACAAAGGTTTGGCACCTGAAAATTTAAGTAGAACACTCGAAGATGCAGGAACTGTAACTTCTGTTCTCATCCCTTGGAATACATGTGGAGCTTATCAAAGTGGAGTTTTAGGTGTTGGTGTTGGTGAATATTTTATGTACGCTGTATTCAATTGGTTAAGTCCATTTACAACGTTACTTTTTGCTGCTTTCAGAATAAAAATAAAAATGCTTAGAGAGAAATAGAAATTGAAAAATACTGAAATAGATTCTGTATCAATTATTAATGGAATAATACAAGTTCTGTTATCCTCATATTGGATTTTTAATTATGGAAACCTATGGTACCTATACAATTACACAAGCATTTCATTTGTTTTCATGTATCCAACTTGGACTTTAATATTATTCATTTTAATGAGTCTTCTAGGAATATTAATTGGAATATCAGTTATAAGAGGTAAAACAAAAATAATATCTGGATATATAAAATTATTTGGTCTCTTCATCATTGGAATAATCACCTCCCAAATAGTTCAGTTATAACAAAAATCAAACAGTTATCTGGTAAATTAGCATAACAAATATTTTAAAGATATTTTAGAACATTTATCATTGTTAAATGCTAAGTGTATATGTATCTTTGCAACCAAATTATATTTTTAACATAAAAATTATATTAAAAAATGGCTGTATTAGTAGGAAAAAAAGCACCTCAATTTAATGCGCAAGCGGTTGTAAATGGTGGTGAATTTGTTCAAGATTATTCTTTAGATCAATTTATAGGTAAAAAACACGTTGTTTTATTCTTTTACCCAAAAGATTTCACATTTGTTTGTCCAACTGAGTTACATGCTTTTCAAGAAAAATTAGAAGCATTTCAATCTAGAAATACTGAAGTTGTTGCAATATCTACAGATACTGAGCAATCACATTTTGGTTGGTTACAAATGGAAAAGAATCAAGGTGGTATTAAAGGTATTACTTATCCATTGGTAGCAGACACAAACAAAACAATCTCTAAGAACTATGATGTTTTAGCAGGTGATTATTTTTATGACGAAAATGATATGTTACAAACTACTGGTGAGATGGTTGCTTACAGAGGTTTGTTCTTAATTGACAAAGAAGGTATTGTTCGTCATCAAATTGTAAACGATTTACCTTTAGGTAGAAACGTTGACGAAGCATTACGTATGGTTGATGCTTTACAATTTGTAGAAGAAAATGGTGAAGTTTGCCCAGCAAACTGGAATAAAGGAAAATCTGGAATGGAAGCAACTCATGAAGGTGTTGCTGATTTTTTAGAAAAACACGTGAATTAAAAACTGTAATTCTTATATAGTAAAAAGCCTACTAAATTTTAGTAGGCTTTTTTTATACAATATATTTAGCTTCTACTTTAAATCAAAACGATCTAGGTTCATCACTTTAGTCCAAGCTGCAACAAAATCATTTACAAAACGCTCTTGCCCATCATTTGCTCCATAAACTTCGGCTACTGCTCTTAGCTCTGTATTAGAACCAAATATTAAATCTGCTCGTGTTCCTGCATATTTCATTGCTCCAGTTTTTCTATCACGACCTACAAACTCTTTACCTTCAGATGTTGCTGCTTTCCATGTTAATGAAAAATCAAGAACATTAGTAAAAAAATCATTTGTTAGACTTCCTACATTATTTGTAAACACTCCATTTTTAGAATCATCGTAATTAGCTCCCAAAACTCTTAATCCACCAACTAAAGCTGTCATTTCTGGAATTGAAAGTGTTAATAAATTTGCACGATCAACCAATAAATCTTCTGCAGTCACATTTAATTTAGGATTCATGTAGTTTCTAAAACCATCTGCAATAGGTTCTAAATAACCAAACGATTCTAAATCGGTTTGTTCTTGCAATGCATCCCCTCTTCCTTGCGCAAAAGGCACACTAACAGAGTGACCAGCATTTTTAGCTGCTTCTTCTACTCCTGCTGATCCAGCTAAGACAATTAAATCTGCCATAGAGATGGTTCCACTGAATTCATTTTGAATACCTTCAAGTACATTCAATACTTTACTTAACTCTTCAGGATTATTTACTTCCCAACTACGTTGTGGCTCTAAACGTAAACGCCCGCCATTTGCTCCACCTCTCATATCAGAACCTCTAAACGTTGAAGCCGAAGCCCAAGCCGTTGATACTAATTGAGAAACTGATAAACCAGAAGCTAAAATCATTTTCTTTAATGATTCAATATCTGAATCACTTAAGTTATAATCTACAGCAGGAATTGGATCTTGCCAAATTAATTCTTCAGCAGGAACTTCTGGTCCTAAATAACGAGACACTGGTCCCATATCTCTATGTGTTAACTTATACCAAGCACGTGCAAAGGCATCTTCAAATGCTTTATGGTCATCATGAAAACGCTGAGATATCTTTAAGAAATCTGGATCGATTTTTAATGCCATATCTGCAGTAGTCATCATCAAAGCTTGTTTTCCATTTGCATCACCAGCTTTAGGAGCCATTGGTGCGTTTGAAGCTTCTGTTGGTGTCCATTGGTGTGCACCAGCCGGACTCTTAGTCAATTCCCAATCGTTGTTTAATAGTACATCGAAAAAAGCATTATCCCATTTAGTTGGGTCTGGTGTCCAAGCCCCTTCTATACCACTTGTAATAGCATCATCTAAAACTCCTGTTCCAAATGTATTTTTCCAACCTGTACTCATTTCTTCCATTGAGGCACCATGAGGTTCTGCACCTACATATTTATCTGGGTCTGCAGCACCATGTGCTTTTCCGAAAGTATGACCACCAGCTACTAAAGCAACCGTTTCTTCGTCATTCATAGCCATACGACCAAATGTAATTCTGATATCATGAGCTGATTTTAATGGGTCAGGTTCTCCATTAGGTCCTTCTGGATTCACATAGATTAGTCCCATATGCACAGCACCTAAATGACCCTCTAAATCACCATCACTAGTATCGTAACGGTCATCATTATCTAACCAACCAGTTTCACTTCCCCAATAAATATCTTGTTCTGGTTCCCAAACGTCTTCACGACCTCCTGCAAAACCAAATGTTGGAAATCCCATAGATTCTAAAGCACAGTTACCTGCAAGAATCATTAAATCTGCCCAAGAAATTTTATTCCCGTATTTTTTCTTGACTGGCCATAATAATAAACGTGCCTTATCTAAATTACCATTATCTGGCCAACTATTTAAAGGAGCAAAACGCTGATTCCCTGTACCTGCTCCACCACGACCGTCACCTACTCTGTAAGTTCCGGCACTATGCCAAGCCATACGAACCATAAAGCCTCCATAGTGGCCATAATCTGCTGGCCACCAATCTTGAGAATCAGTCATTAAGTCAATAACATCTTGTTTTAAAGCTGCATAATCAACACTCTTAAAAGCTTCTGCATAATCAAAATCCTCTCCCATAGGATTAGACTTAGTAGCATTTTGTCTTAAAATATTTAATTTTAATTCATTAGGCCACCAATCTCTATTACTAGTTCCTCGTCCTGCAGTTTTCTTTTGATCGCCACTTAAAAAAGGACATTGACTCGCGTCTCCATTGTTATGATCCATTATATTTTGGTTTTTGATTTATTTTTTTTGACTTCCTTAAAATTATGAAATTATGTCCATCAATTAAAGCGTGCATATTTTTTTAACTTATATTTTTATAGTTAAAACTTATAGTATAGAATTCATTATACTTTATAAAATTAAACATAGGACTTCAGTTCGAATGGTTTTAAGGCATAAAAGACCATATCGAGAACTAATTATGAGTAAAATTCTTATTCTCGATACAAATTTCGCTCATTCAAATCATAAAGTTTGCTTGAATTGACGAATTTCATTAAAACAAACAATGCATAGCATAGATTATTTGAATAGTATTATTTAATATTATAGAGGTTTGAACATAGGAATTCTTGCCAAAATTTTGTAACTTATACTTACATTTTAATACCTATAGTTATGAGCACAACAGAATATACAAAAGTTTATTACGGCAATTTTATTTTAGTTACTCGTGTAAAAGATGAGTTAGAACGTGTTGGAATTATTCCAATTATTAAAGATGAAGGTGAATCGCAACGATTAGGCGGACAAGGCTCCATAAACAATGGTTTTCAAGATCTTTATGTACATAATGATGAGTTAGATATAGCTACTGCAATTGTTGAACGTGTAAAAGCTGAGATGGAAGTCTAAAGCTCTATTTTTTATTTAATGAAAGTTCTAATATTCGGAGCTTCACGCTTGCAACTTCCTTATCACAAAAAACTGGTTTTCCTCATTTAGAGGTTGACAACTATTATTGGAAAACAACCAATCCACCATTTCAAGAAAAAGTTGATAAAGAACTTCGGCAAAAGAATCTATTGGCAGACTTTCAAAAATACAACGATGCCATCGTTTGTGGTTCTATGGTAAGTTGGGAAAAAGAATGGCAAACAGCATTTGACTTAGTCATATTCATTTATTTAGAAAATAATATGCGCATGCATCGTCTTAGAGATAGAGAAATTGAGCGTTATGGTGACCAACTCTTTACTAACAAACGAATACAAGAAAACTCAAAAGCTTTTCTAGAATGGGCTAATAAATATGAAGATCCAAATTTTAACGGACGATCACTTAAAATTTATAAAGATTGGATAAAAAAGGTTGATTGCCCTGTTTTGAGGTTAGATGGAACAGATTCCTTGACTGATAAAATTAATTATGTTCTTAAATACTTGAAGAATAAAACTTAGTTATGGAGACTTATTCTAGATACTGAAATAAATTCTGCGTGACAGCGAAATTGGATTTAGCACAAATCCAATCATCTAGCCTAATAACCACTTGTTTGTCATTCTGAACTCGTTTCAGAATCTCAGTTATTATTAAACAAAAAATGTTGGCATTAATATACCAACATTTATAATTTATACAGAAAACGGAATTATTACGCAGTTACAGCATACATCTTCTCTCGCTGCTCTTTAATCTTTTTATCACTCATATACTCATCAAAAGTCATGTATCGATCTATAACTCCGTTTGGTGTTAATTCAATAATTCTGTTACCAACAGTTTGTGCAAATTCATGATCGTGTGTGGTTAACAAGACAGTTCCTTTGAAGTTCTTCAATGAGTTATTAAATGCAGTAATAGATTCTAAATCTAAGTGGTTTGTAGGTTCGTCTAATTGTAAAACATTAGCTCTTACCATCATCATACGACTTAACATACAACGTACTTTTTCACCTCCAGACAAAACATCAGATGTTTTTAAAGCTTCTTCTCCACTAAAAATCATTTTCCCAAGGAAACCTCTAATATGAACTTCTTCGCGCTCTTCTTCTGTCGTTGCCCACTGACGTAACCAATCTACAAGCGATAGCTTATTGTTAAAGAATTCGCTATTATCCAATGGTAAATAAGATTGGTTCGTAGTAACTCCCCAAGCAAATTCACCTGAATCTGCTTTTTCATTATTATTTAAAATTTGGTAAAATGTCGTTGTCGCTCTAGAATCTTTAGAATAGATTACAACCTTATCACCTTTATTTAAATTAATATCAATATTCTTAAATAAGACTTCACCATCAAGAGTTGAAGTCAAGCCTTTAATATTTAAAATCTGATCACCAGCTTCGCGTTCGCGTTCAAAAATAATAGCAGGATAACGACGACTAGAACGTTTTATATCCGCAATATTTAACTTCTCAATCATCTTTTTTCTACTCGTTGCTTGTTTTGATTTTGCAACGTTTGCTGAGAAACGACGTATAAATTCTTCTAATTCCTTCTTTTTATCTTCTGCTTTTTTGTTTTGTTGCGCATGTTGCCTTGCTGCTAATTGAGAAGATTCATACCAAAACGTATAATTACCAGAGAAGTGATTAATTTTTCCGAAGTCGATATCAGAAATATGCGTACAAACTGAATCTAAAAAGTGTCTATCGTGAGATACCACAATAACACAACTATCGTAATTCGCTAAGAAATGTTCTAACCAAGAAATGGTTTCGTAATCTAAATCATTGGTAGGCTCATCCATTATTAATAAATCTGGATTCCCAAATAAAGCTTGTGCCAATAACACACGTACTTTTTGCTTACCATCTAAATCTTTCATTAGTGTGTAATGGTAATCTTCCTTAATACCTAAGTTAGATAACATGGCTGCAGCATCACTATCTGCATTCCAACCGTTCATTTCTTCAAACTGAACTTGAAGCTCCCCAATCTTTTCTGCATTTGCATCTGTATAGTCTGCATAAAGTGCATCTATTTCAGATTTTAATTTATATAAAGGCTTGTTTCCTTTTAAAATCGTTTCTAAAACCGTGTCTTCATCATGCTTATTGTGATTCTGTTCTAAAACAGACATTCGCTTTCCTGGTTCTAAATGTACATGACCAGAGGTTGGATCCATTTTTCCTGCAATAATCTTCAGGAATGTAGATTTCCCTGAACCATTCGCACCAATGATTCCATAACAATTACCATTATTAAATGTGGTATTGACTTCATCAAAAAGTATACGTTTTCCGAATTGAACTGAAAGATTAGAAACTGATAACATGTCTTATATTTTTTAAGCTATTTTTTGAGAATGCAAAAGTAGAAAATTAAACGCAAATTCTGTTATATAACAATGCTATGAATCTTAAAAAGTAGTAGAACACTCTATTTAAGTTCTTTTTAATCTAGAATAGTTTTATATATAGTGTGATTTAACATGATAAATAGGTAATACAACAAGTTTTAACGAGGCATTAACAATACATGAGGTTTTCAACACATATTTTTGTTTTGTTGATTATGATGAATTTTTCTCTGTTAGCTAAACATATAGCCCTAATTTGCCTTATGGCAAGTGTTGCTCTTGGTTGCAAAACTAAAAGTGATAGCAATAATGAATACGCCTATATAGGTGGTGAGATTATTAACCCTAAGAATAAGACTATTGTCTTATATAATACCAAAGGTCAAGTTGTAGACTCACTAACATTAGATGCTAATAATCGATTTCTACATAAAATAACAAATTTACAATCCGGTTTACATTCTCTAACACATGGTGGAGAATATCAAATGATACTTCTTGAGCCTAATGACAGCATTATGTTTCGACTAAACACTTACGATTTTGATGAGTCTTTAGTGTTTACTGGAAGCGGTGCTAAGAAAAACAACTATCTTATTAAGACGTATCTATCTAATGAGAAAGAAGCAAAGCATTTAGTTAAGTATTCTAAAATGGAACCAGAAATGTTCCATGATTTTGTAGAAAAGAGACGCAAAAAACAACTAAAAGAATTTCATGAATTTTTAGAACATAATGAAGGTTCTGAATTCTTTAAATCTATTATAGAGGCCAATATCAACTATAATACCTACGCTGATAAAGAGATTTATCCGTTTGCATACTTTGGCAATAATAAGTTGATACATATTAAAGATTTACCAGATGATTTTTATGCACATAGAGCTAACGTCGATTATAATGCTAACCATTTAAGTCATTTCTTTTCTTATAATCGCTTTTTATTTTCTCATATCGATAACTTAGCAATTGAGTCTTATTATAAAAACAATCCTTACCACAGTAAGTTTGATAGGCATGCGATTGATTACAACAAGTCTAAATTAGATTTAATTGACAGTATTATCATTAATAAAACTATTAAAAACAATTTATTAAAATACAAGGCAAGAGATTTTATAAGCCATAATCACACAGCTATTGAGGCGAGCGAAATACTAGATTACTATTTAGAAAAAAGTACTAATGAAGATGATAAAACATATTTAAAAGAACAGATAAAG
>NZ_JADGDZ010000031.1:0-10998 GCF_016744625.1 Winogradskyella sp. | reverse complement strand
AATCTATAGCTTGTAAATTTTGATGATACAGAACATTTACTAACTTCAATTATCACTAAATCAGCAATTATTTATTTTTGGTCTTCTAACTCTAAATCACAGTATAGAAACAGTCATTATAAGGTTAATGAATTGAAGTCTAAATTCCCTGAGATGGATTTTATATCTATTAATGTAAATAATAATGATGATAAATCTTGGAAAAGCATCATCAGTAATTATAATTTCCCGACGACGAACGAATATAAATTCAAAAACTCTAAAGAAGCGCGAGAAACTCTAGCTGTTAATTATTTAAATAAAGCCATTATTGTTGATGATAAAGGTATTATTTTACATCCAAATGCTAATATCTTTAAGTCAGGTTTCGAAGAAACACTTGAAGAATTACTACAAAAAAAGCACCTTATAATTAAATAAGATGCTTTATAATTATCTATTATAATAGCTTAGTTTCCTTTCTTGTAATCCGCTAAAAATTTCTCTAAACCAATATCTGTTAAAGGATGCTTAAGTAATCCTGTGATAGAACTCAATGGACCTGTCATTACATCTGCGCCTAACTTAGCACAATCTATAACGTGCATTGTATGACGCACAGAAGCTGCTAATATTTCAGTTTCAAAAGCATAGTTATCATATATATGACGAATCTCTGCTATAAGATTTAAACCATCTGTAGAAATATCATCTAACCTACCAATAAATGGAGATACATATGTTGCACCAGCTTTTGCAGCAAGTAAGGCCTGACCAGCTGAGAAAACTAAAGTTACATTAGTTTTAATACCTCTATCTGAAAAATACTTACAAGCTTTAATACCATCTTTAATCATTGGTAATTTAATAACGATTTGATTGTGTAATTCAGCTAAAGCTTCACCTTCTCTGATCATACCATCAAAATCCGTAGAAATAACCTCTGCAGAAACATCACCATCTACAATATTACATATATCTACATAGTGCTTTAAAATGTTATTAGTGCCAGTAATACCTTCTTTAGCCATTAGCGATGGGTTTGTAGTTACTCCATCTAAAATACCCATGTCTTGAGCTTCTTTAATCTGCTCTAGGTTTGCAGTATCGATAAAAAATTTCATCTAATTTAAATTTGAATTGTTGTGTTTTTAACTGTCGCGAATTTACAACTTTAAAGGTTTTTTAGATGACTATTTTTTCAGAATCTATTAACAATATTAATTGATTGTAATACTAAACTCTTTAGATGTAGAATCTGAGCACAAAGAGTCTTCGTATCGGCCAGAATCTTCATCATAATACTCAGGTGGATCAACAAAAAGATGAACAGTAAAAGTAAAAGTTCCAGATGTTAATGGCATACCTTCAATTGATAGTGTTCTATAATTGGCATACATCTCTAAGCCATCTGGTAAATCTCCATAGATTTCATAAAAGTAATCGTAATCATCGTCTCGAGGATCATTCTTTACCTCTGAAGTAAATTCTTCATAGTAGTAGCTATTTACAAAACCGGCTTCAAAATATTTATTTGGAATTTCTGGTCTTTTATTGAAAATGCAGTCTACCAAATCCTCGCAACCGAAGAATAAGAAACAAAATACAAAAGGGAGAAGTTTTAATGATTTCATAATAGCTAATTTTGAAGACTATACCTCAAATAGCATACCACTTTGTCTATAGCTTATAATGATTCATCAATAACTTTTCATAAATGGTGTCTGGAAGAATGCGCTTCAATACAATTGAGAATTTTTGCATAAATGCACCAACCTTATAATGCGTTTTAGGATTTTTGGTTTTAATAATTTTAAAAATAGCTTCAGCCATCTCCTGTGGATTACTTCCGTTATCTACATGCTCATCCATCATTCTTAATGAATTTCCGTAATTTTCCTTATATGGTGAATCGTCTAAAGCTGGCGCATGGTAACGACCTGCAGCAATATTTGTTGCAAAATCACCTGGAGCAACATTGGTCATTTGAATACCAAACTCCTTCAACTCCATTCTAAAAGCTTCGGTAATTAATTCTAATGCGCCTTTACTTGCACTATAAACACCTCTGTAAGGCAAACCCATATAACCAGCAATTGAAGTGACATTAATAATAAGTCCTGATTTTTGAGAACGCATACTAGGCAAAACCGCTTTTATCACATTAATAGGTCCAAAAAGATTGGTTTCGAAATTGCGTTTTATTTCAACATCCGGAATTTCTTCAATTGGTCCAGTGATTCCTGCTCCTGCATTATTTACAAGAATATCAATTTTTGATTCATATTTTAAAACTTCAGTTATACATGTAGAAATAGTTTCTTGCTTGGTAACATCTAATGCAACTATAGGAAATTGGCTATCTGGATAATTCTCTGGATTACGACTTGTTCCGTAGACTTTAAATCCTTTTTCTTTAAGGTACTCACCTACCGATTTCCCTATTCCTGAAGAACCTCCTGTTATTAAAACAACTTTAGACATTAACTACAAAATTTAGATAAGCAAAATACGAATTTATAGGAGAATTTAGGGTACAAAAAAAGGCAAGCTACCTACATCACACCGCTACGACCATTTACCTTTGCTGCGTTCCCGCCCTGGAGGATTCAACAGGAGCTGGTTGTGTAGGACTTGCCAGCCGCAAAGATACAATCTTTTAATACTTTTACAATCATTTATACAATGATTTTTAAACTGAATTTTATTTAATAACTTGCTCAAAAATCAAAGACACCTTATGCAATTATCTAAATATATCATTCTCTTATGTTTAAGCTTAGTTTTTATTAATTGTGGAGAGACAAATGCATCAAAACAAACAGGCTTAACAATCAATACAACAGTAAAATCTCTTATACTTGGTGATACCTTAAAGTTATCCATTAACAATCCAAAAAAATTAGATATTACTAATATTAGCTACCAACTCAATGGAAAGGCTATTGAAAATAAAGCGGTTTTAAATGATATTACTTTAGGAGAAAAAGTTATAACAGCAACAATTAACTACGAAGACCAAACAGAAACCATAACTAAGTCTATTAAAGTCTTTAATAATATCATTCCTTCTTATTATACTTATGAAGTAGTAAACACATATCCTCACGATATTACATCTTATACCCAGGGATTAGAGTTTCATAATGGTGAGCTATATGAAAGCACAGGACAGAGAGGCGAATCAAAATTGCGAAAAGTAAATTTTGAGACAGGTGAAGTTCTAAAAAACGTCAATTTAGATAACCAATATTTTGGTGAAGGACTTACAGTTTTGAATGAAAAAATCTATCAACTCACGTGGCAAGCTAAAAGAGGTTTTGTGTACGACGCTAATACGCTCGAAAAACTAAGTTCATTTAATTATGGTACTAGTAAGGAAGGATGGGGAATTTGTAATGATGGATCAACACTTTACAAATCTGATGGTACAGAAAAAATCTGGTTATTAAATCCTGAAAATCTTACTGAAGAAAGTCACCTTGAAGTATATACTGAAAAAGGGAAAATCCCTAGTTTAAATGAACTCGAATGGATTGATGGTAAAATCTTTGCCAATATTTACCAACGTAATGGTGTTGTTATTGTAAACCCAAAAACTGGTGGTGTAGAAGGTGTTATTGATTTTAAACCACTCAAAAAACTAGTAACACAGCATAAAGAACTAGACGTTCTTAATGGTATTGCTTATCATCCTGAGCGTAAGACAATTTTCGTTACAGGAAAAAATTGGGATAAACTTTTTGAAGTGACTATAAAAAAATAACATTGTAGTCGATGCAAATATTCAAAAAAACCATAACAGTATCAAAAGCCGATTTAGACGATCTTAACCATGTTAATAATGTACGTTATGTGCAATGGGTACAGGATATTGCTAAAGAGCATTGGTTAACTTATGTGTCAAAAGATATCTTAGAGCGTTATTCATGGTTTTTGGTTAATCATTTTATAGAATATAAAAGTCAGGCATTACTTGGTGATAAACTGCTATTAAAAACATTTGTGCCTGAAGTTGAAGGCGTGAGTACAATAAGACACGTAGAAATTACAAATGCTAAAACTGAACAACTTATTGTAAGTTCTAAAGCAAAATGGTGCCTCATTGATTCTAAAACTCAACGTCCTACAAGAATAACTACTGAGATTGCTAAGCTTTTTAATTAACATTTCTTTAGGTTAAAGTTTATTTAATGCACTCATTAGTTTCAGATTAAAGGGTTTTCTTTAACATACCAATCAACTAGTATGCATCAATTAATTGTAATTATTTCCTTACTCTGCTTATCCTTTTCGCTAAATGCTCAAACCTTAAAAGGAAAAGTTTATGATGCTACAGGAACGGTTAAAAACATTAAAGTCTATAATGAAACTCAAAAACGACTTACTGTAACTAGCAAAGAAGGAGACTTTAGTCTAATCGCAAAAGTTAATGACACACTTTTATTTGAATCCATCTTTTATCATCCAAAAGTCGTTATACTTAATAACTCACACTTTAAAGACATTGCTGTTTTTGAACTCAAAAAAATAGTAAGTGAGCTTGATGAGGTAGAAATTATAGCAGAACCTGAGCAGCCTATCTTTGAAGAACAAACTTATAATATTGAACTTCAGAATTTAATACAAGAAGATATTAAAAACAATCCTGGACTATATCAACCAGCTGGTGCTACATATGGTGTTGATTTCATTGCTATTATTGGTTTAGTTGCTAAACTCTTTAAAAAGAAGAATAAATATAAAGTGCCAGCCTATAGTCCTATCACCTATAAGCAAATGGATTCTTTATTTAAAAAAAGTACATTTTTCAATAAACGTCTCGTCACCGAAAATTTAAAAATCCCAGAAGACAAAGCGCATCTATTTTATGATTTTTGTGAAGCAAAATATATTAGTTCAGAATTACTTAAGGACGAAAAAAAAATGCAACTGCTAGAACAATTAGTGCTAAATAGTCAACTTTTTTTAATCTTATTAGAGCAATATGGCGAAAAGAATGTGATTAAGGATTAACATTTGTCATTACTACAAAGTTAGAAATATTGTATTAAAAAATCGATTCCGTATCAAGTACGGAATGACAAACATTTAGTAAATATGTAGGACTTCATAATAAATCCTAAGTTCAAAAGTTATATTTTTAAGGCTTAATTATATTTATCTCTTATGAAGCGATTGCTATCATTCTTTATTTGTTTCGGAATCTTATTATTTTGGAGTTCTTGTCGTAACGATTTCGAATTTTCCCCAAGTACAGGAAATCTTGGATTTGCTAAAGACACAGTCTACTTAGATACGGTTTTCACCAATATTGGTTCTAGTACTTATAACCTCAAAGTATATAATCGTGGAGATGATGATATTGTGATTCCTACAATTCAACTAGAAAATGGTGTTAATTCATTTTACAGAATGAATGTAGATGGAGGTACTGGACTCGAAGGAGCACAAGAAGGTAAATTCTTTGAGAATATAGAATTATTGGCTAATGATAGCTTATTCATATTTATTGAAACAACAATAGATATAGAAACATTATCCAATTCTGACACTCAATTCTTATACACAGACCGTATTCTATTTGATAATGGTAACAATCAACAAGATGTAGATTTAGTTACCTTAGTAAAAGATGCAGTATTTATTTATCCAAATAGAGATGCAACCACAGGTATTGTTGAAACCCTAACCTTTGATGTAGATGGAGATGGTACACCTGACGAAACCACTTTACAAGGCAGATTCCTAGAAGATGACGAGTTAACTTTTACCAGTGAAAAACCCTATGTTATTTATGGTTATGCAGGAGTAGATGCCGGCAAAACATTAACCATGGAAGCTGGTACACGTGTCCACTTTCATGCAGAATCTGGTATAATTGTCACTAATAACGGAACACTAAATATTAATGGAGGGCTAAGCTCAGATCAAGATACTTTAGAGAATGAAGTAATTTTAGAAGGTGATCGATTAGAGCCACTTTATACAGATATTGCCGGACAATGGGGAACTATTTGGTTATTTGACGGAAGTGTAAACAACACCATTAATTACGCAACTATAAAAAATGCTACGATTGGTATTATAGCAGACGGAAACCAAGATGCACCTACAGACAAATTAACGATTACTAATTCACAAATTTATAATACAAGTAGTTTTGGTATTAGAGCAACTGGGACATCTATTACTGCAGAAAATTTAGTGATTAACAATTGTGGGCAATCATCATTTGCTGGCATATATGGTGGTAAATATAACTTTACACATTGTACTATAGCTAACTACTGGAATAACAGTTTTAGACAATTTCCTGCCCTACTCTTAAATGATTATGTAGAAGATGCAGACGGAATGACATTTACCAATGATTTAACCGAAGCTAAATTTAACAACTGTATTATCTACGGAAATGATAATCCTGAAATTTTTCTAGATGATAGAGGTCCTGTTTTTAGTTATAAATTCACCAATTGCTTAATACGATTTGACAATAATAACCTTGAAGGTACTGGCAATTATATGTTTGATGACACAGATTTCTATGTCGAAAACATTTTTAATGTAGATCCAGATTTTGAAGATGGTTTTGAAAACCTCATGCGTATTGGAGAAGATTCTGGTGCAAATGGCAATGCTTTTTCATTAATGCCTTCTGGCAATGATATATTAGGCAATACTAGAGATACTAATGCACCAGATTGCGGTGCTTATGAGAGTATTACTTTTGAGGATTAGTTAATTAGTAACACTTTGAAAGGAAAACTAGATTACATAAAATTCATTATAGAAATAGCTAAATATCTTTGGATATTCTTTAATGCATCTATAGCACTTATGTATTCTATTGCTTTATTCAACAAAATATCTAGACCAGAATTTAAGAATCTATCTTCAACTAGTTTTATTGTAATTGGAGTTATTTTACTAGTTTCAATAGGTCTAAATTATTGGGTAATTAAACAAAGGAAAAGCCCTTCAAACTAAATTGAAAGGCTTTCATATTTTTTGTTATGCTGAACTTGTTTCAGCATCTCATTTAATATTTATGCATTAAACAAAGGTCGTCCACCCATTAGTTCATTTACCTTTTTTGCAACACCTTCTAAAACAGTTTCACTTTCGTGATTTGTAAGTACTTCATCAATTAAATCAACGACAAAAGACATATCATTTTCTTTAAGTCCTCTAGTTGTAATAGCTGGTGTACCAACTCTAATTCCTGAAGTTACAAACGGAGATTCTGTATCAAATGGTACCATATTCTTATTCACTGTAATATCTGCTTTTACTAAAGCGTTCTCAGCATCTTTACCAGTAATGTTCTTATTTCTTAAATCAATAAGCATCATATGATTATCTGTTCCTCCAGAAATTAAGTTATAATCTTTAGCAACAAATGCTTGAGCCATAGCATCTGCATTATGTTTTACTTGTAACATATAGTGCATAAACTCATCCGTTAAAGCTTCTCCAAAAGCAATAGCCTTAGCTGCAATAACATGCTCTAAAGGTCCACCTTGATTTCCTGGAAAAACACCAGAATCTAATAAACCAGACATCTTACGAAGTTTACCACTCTTAAAAGTAATACCAAATGGATTATCGATATTTTCTCCCATCATTATCATTCCTCCTCTTGGACCTCTTAGGGTTTTATGTGTTGTCGTAGTTACCACATGGCAATGTGGCATTGGATCATTTAAGATGCCCTTAGCTATCATTCCTGCAGGATGTGAGATATCTGCTAGTAAAATGGCACCAACACTATCAGCAACTTCCCTAAACTTAGCAAAATCTATATCACGAGAATAAGCAGAAGCACCAGCAATAATTAATTTTGGTTGCTCTTTTTGCGCTTGGTCAGCCAGCATATCGTAATCAATACGACCAGTGTCTTTTTTTACACCATAAAATGTAGGACGATACAATTTTCCTGAAAAATTAACAGGAGAACCATGAGTTAAATGTCCACCATGAGATAAATCAAATCCAAGAATTGTATCACCTGGTTTTATACAGGCATGAAAAACAGCTGTATTTGCTTGGCTTCCAGAATGTGGCTGTACGTTAGCATAGGCAGCACCAAATAAGGTCTTTGCTCTATCAATAGCTATTTGCTCTACTTCATCTACTACTTCACAACCACCATAATAACGCTTACCTGGATAACCTTCGGCATATTTGTTAGTTAATACAGACCCTGTAGCTTCCATAACCTGGTCACTTACAAAATTCTCAGAAGCGATTAATTCTACACCATCTATTTGGCGTTCTCTCTCTGCTTGTATAAGTTCAAAAATTTGTTCGTCGCGTTGCATAAATAAAAATCTTATGTTAAATGAGCACCAAAAATACTAAATACATTAGTTTAAATATCAAAAATTCCTTAGGTTTGATTAGAAATTAATGAACAATTAATCAACAATTACAATATGCCATTATCAGCCAATAATCCAGATAGAACGTCATGGTTACATGTCGATAAAAATTCAGATTTCCCTATTCAGAACATTCCTTTTGGTGTTTTCTTAACCAGAGACGACATTATTACCATTGGAACTAGGATTGGAGATACAGCAATTGACCTAGGAGCACTGCATCAATTAGGTTATTTTAAAGGTATTCCGTTAACAGATGATATCTTTTTACAAGATACCTTAAATGACTTTATTGCTGATGGTAGAAAAACTTGGCGTTTAGTTAGAAATAGAATTGCCGAGATTTTTGATGCTGAAAATGATACTTTAAAAAATAACAACCCACATAAAGAAACAATTCTATTTCGTTTAGATGAAATTGAAATGCAATTACCTATTCAAGTTGGTGATTACACAGATTTCTATGCGAGTAAAGAACATGCTACTAATGTAGGTACTATGTTTAGAGATCCAGATAATGCCTTATTACCAAATTGGGTGCATATGCCTGTTGGTTATCATGGTCGTAGTTCTTCAATAATACCATCTGGTATTCCTGTGAATCGTCCGCAAGGGCAGACCATGCCAGAAGGAGCAGATAATCCAGTTTTTGGACCTTCTAAATTGATTGATTTTGAATTAGAAATGGCTTTTATTACAACTGATGCTAATGATTTAGGAGAATCAATTCCTATTGACGAAGCAGAAGAGTATATTTTCGGTTTAGTACTATTTAATGATTGGTCTGCTCGTGATATTCAAAAATGGGAATATGTGCCATTAGGACCATTTTTAGGAAAAAGTTTTGCATCATCAATGTCGCCATGGATAGTCACTTTAGATGCATTAGAACCGTTTAGAACAGAAAGCCCAAAACAAGACCCTAAACCCTTAGAATATCTTCAAACAAAAGGAAAAAAGAGTTTCGATATAAATTTAGAAGTAGGCATACAACCAAAAGGAGCAAAAGAAACTACAGTTTGTAAATCGAATTTCAAATATATGTACTGGAATATGGCACAGCAATTAGCACATCATACGGTTAATGGATGCCCTATTAACTCTGGTGATATGATGGGAAGCGGAACCATTTCTGGTCCAACAGAAGATTCTTATGGTTCTATGCTAGAATTATCTTGGAAAGGCACAAAGCCTTTAAAAATGAAAGATGGTTCTGAACGTAAATTCATTAATGATTTCGATACTGTAATTATGAGAGGTCATTGTGAAAATGATGGAATGCGTATTGGATTTGGTGCTGTAAAAACTCAGTTGCTGCCTGTATTTAATCCTAAGAAAAAGAAATAGTCAATCTATTATAATGATGAAAAAGCTCGTAATTAATAATTACGAGTTTTTTTATTTTAAAACGGAGCTTCGCAATTAAAATTAATCCATTCTTTTTTCACAGGATGCTCAAAACTTAAGGATTCTGCATGCAGATGTAAGCGATTAGCGACAGTTCCATATAGGTCATCTCCTACAATAGACATATTTAATCCTTTATGATGTGCTGCATGCACACGTAACTGATGTGTTCTTCCTGAAATAGGATAAAAATGAATCCTCGTTTTGTTATCCTTTATCTCAATAACTTCATATTTAGTTTTGGCAGACTTTCCATGATCGTAACAAACTAATTGCCTTGGTCTATTATTTAAATCTACACGAAGTGGTAAATCAATAATACCCTCTTCTGAATTTAGTGCTCCATTTAGTAAGGCTACATAACGCTTTTTTACTGTTCGATTAATAAATTGCTTTTGAAGGTTTTTGTGAGTCCTTGTATTCTTTGCAACCAACAATAATCCTGAAGTAGACATATCCAAACGATGCAATAACAAAGGTCCTGTAGCATCTGGTAAATAATCTTGCATCCGAGTTAATACAGAGTCTTTAATGGTTTTTCCAGGAACAGATAAAAACTCATGTGGTTTGTTTAAGACTAAAAGGAATTCATCTTCATAAATGATTTCTATATCTCCTTTAAAAGTACCAGCCGATTCAATAGGATTTGGTTCTACATCTAAACCTTGCATCATGTGCTCTAAAATGGGTTCGCATCTTCCTCTACAAGATGGATAAAATTGTCCATGTTTTCTAACCTCTGCGGTTGGTGAAATTCCCCAATAAAATTCAGCCATTACTAATGGCTTTAGATTGTTTTTAAAAGCATATTGAAATAGTTTAGGAGCAGCACATTCACCAGCTGCTGCAGGTGGTTTCCCTAAATCAGTTGTTTTAAAGATATCTATTAGATCTTTAGTTTCACCATTTACATTCAAGAAACTATATTTCTCATGAATTTGTCTTTGTAAACTTGCTGAAAGTGTTTTTCTCTCAAGTTTTAATGCTTCAATTGGTCTTACTAATTCTGTTAACTTCTTTTCAGCGTTTTCTATATTAGCTTCAAGATTCAATTTTAAGTATTTTAAATCAATATTATTTTGAATACTTTGTTGTTTCAATTCTTCAAAAAATGATTCTTTCTCAGAAGCTGAAAATTTAAGCTCTGCTTCTTCTCTAAGCAGCTTTCTTTTCTGCTTTTCATCTTTTGCATTCTTTTTAAAATCCTTAAGATTTTGAATAGCTTCAA
>NZ_JADGDZ010000030.1 GCF_016744625.1 Winogradskyella sp. | reverse complement strand
GCCATTATAATTTTTAATTCCCACTTTATCACTGCATGAATTAAAAAAATCTGTTGATGCCATATTTGGTATTGACCAATCAGAAACACTACTAGCAAACGTTCCTATATGCCAAGGGCATTCATTATGCGTTTCAAAACTAGGATTGAGCACCAGATTTTGAGCACTTATTAAGCTACTCAAAAAAAGAAATAAAATAATGGTTAGTTGTTTCATGATTAGTCAACGAAACGTTTTTAAGTTTATTCTTTAATATCTTTTAATTTCAATTGCAAACTTACATTGCCTTTCCAATGGTTTTCGTCAATAGAATACGCTGCACTAAAAGGTCTTTTGCTTTTAATAATATCTATTTTATCTCCTAAACCAAAACCAATACATACAATTTTATCATTAAAAGATTGCGTTGCTGTTAGTCGTAAATGTTTATCATCCTCTCCGACACATTTACCATAACCTGTATCTTTTATATTTTGAGACATAAACGTTGGTGGCATATTTCCTGGTCCAAAAGGTGCAAATTGCTTTAAAATCCGCATTAGTTTATCATCGATTTCACCTAGTTCAATTTCTAAATCAACCTTTATTTCTGGTATTAATAGTTTTGGATCTATAGTCTCTTTTACAACACTTTCAAATTTTGATTTGAATGCTTCGTAGTTTTCTGGCAATAATGTTAATCCTGCTGCATATTTATGACCACCAAATTGTTCGATATACTCACTACAGGCTTCTAATGCATTATATACATCAAACCCTTTTACAGAACGTGCAGAAGCTGCCAATTTATCTCCGCTTTTTGTAAATACCAAAGTTGGTCTATAATAGGTTTCTATTAACCTTGAAGCAACAATGCCAATGACTCCTTTGTGCCAATCTTCGCGATAAACTACGGTTGTAAATCCCTTTTGCTCTTTATTTTCTTCAATCTGTAGTAAAGCTTCTTCAGTGATACGTTTATCTGTTTCTCGACGATCTGTATTGAATTGGTCAATATCTACTGCGTATTCAGCAGCTAAATTAAAATCCATTTCTGTGAGAAGTGTCACAGCATGATTGCCGTGTTTCATTCTTCCTGCTGCATTAATGCGTGGCGCAATAATAAAAACAACATCTGTAATAGTAAGAATATCCTTTTTTACCTCAGCAATAATGGCTTTCATTCCTGGTCTTGGATTAGTGTTAATTACCTGAAGTCCAAAATAAGCCAAAGCTCTATTTTCTTCAACAATAGGAACAATATCTGCACCAATAGCAGTTGCAACCAAATCTAAATATTCCACTAAATCTTCAACCGTTTGTCCTTGATTGGATGCTAAAGCCGTTATCAGTTTAAAACCTACTCCACAACCACATAATTCTTTAAACGGATAATTGCAATCGCCTCGTTTTGGATCTAAAACGGCAACTGCTTCTGGTAGTTTATCTCCTGGTCTATGATGATCGCAAATAATAAAATCAACACCTTTTTCTTTAGCATAAGCGACTTTGTCAATTGCTTTTACACCACAATCTAAAGCAATTATTAATGAAAAATCATTGTCATCTGCAAAGTTTATTCCTTTATAAGAAATGCCATAGCCTTCATCATAACGATCTGGAATATAAGTAGCAATAGAATCTAATCTTGTTTTTAAATACGATGACATTAAAGCCACTGACGTTGTTCCATCTACATCATAATCTCCATAAACCAGAATATTTTCATTTTGCTCTATCGCCTTTTCAATTCGAGCAACAGCTATATCCATATCTTTCATTAAGAATGGATCGTGCAAATCTGAAAAACTTGGTCTAAAAAAGGTTTTAGCGACTTCATAAGTATCAATGCCACGTTGTAACAATAAAGTTGCAACAATATCATCTACTTTAAGTGACGCTTTTAACTCTTCAATTTTTGAAGGTTCTGGTTTTGGTTTTAATGTCCAGCGCATATAGTCTTTATACCTATTATCTAATTGTGGCTATATGATAAATAATATTCGTTTCAACCTTAGCAAAACGTCTAAACATTTCCATAACTCCACAATACTTATCAACGGATAAGTTTACGGCACGCTCGCATTTCTTTTTATTTAGATCTGTACCATAGAAATGATAGTCAACAACTACAGAATGATAATATTTAGGATGTTCATCAGTTAATTCACCAGAAACTTCAATTTTAAAATCGTCAATTTCGACTTTCATTTTATCTAAAGTAGAAATAATATCTAGTGCAGAGCAGCCAGCTAAGGAGGACAACATCATTGCTTTAGGAGATAAACCATAACGCTCATCTTTTCCTTCAATGTTGGTATCCATTATTACAGATTTCCCGCTTGGATTATCGGACTCAAAGGTTAAGTCTTCTTTCCAATGTGTTGTTATTTTATCAGCCATTTTCTTTTAGATTAAATATTAGAACTCCTATCTTGTACAATCAAAAATACCACTAAAAAAATAACTATGGCATTAGTAACACCATTGTCTGCGGACCACGATATAGAAACTAAAGAATTAGCTGAATTCTTTAATGAAACACTTGGATTTTGCCCTAATTCGGTCTTAACCATGCAACGCAGACCTGCAATAAGCAAAGCATTTATAAATTTAAATAAAGCTGTAATGGCTAACGAAGGTCGTGTGACCTCTGCCTTAAAACGTATGATTGCTTGGGTGAGCAGTAACTCAACAGGTTGCAGATATTGCCAAGCGCATGCTATTAGAGCTGCAGAACGCTATGGAGCAGAGCAAGAGCAATTAGATAATATTTGGGAATACAGAACACATGCTGCATTCTCTGATGCTGAACGTGCTGCCTTAGATTTTAGTTTAGCAGCTTCTTTAGTGCCAAATGCTGTAGATGCAGATATTAAAAAACGTCTTTACGACCATTGGGATGAAGGTGAAATTGTAGAAATGTTAGGTGTAATTTCTTTGTTTGGGTATCTTAACCGTTGGAACGATTCTATGGGAACATCTATTGAAGAAGGTGCTGTGGAAAGTGGAAATAAATATTTAGGAAAACATGGTTATGAAGTTGGGAAACATGATGGAAGTCAATATTAGATTGTTAGACTTTTAGAACGCTCGCTTTTAGATAAATTAGATTGAACCTTACCAGAAATGGTGAGGTTTTTTGTGTTAAAAGATTTTTCTTACAAATGTATGCAGACCATGTCACAGTAAAATGTTTTATGCTTTCTACATTAGCAAAAATTGATAGTTATGACAACTTCGGAATTAATTGTAGGAACAATATTATTCATAATGATAATTCTCTTTATAGATAAAAGAATGGATCAAAAATATGAACTAAAATTGTCAAAGAGTTTTAGTGAACAAAAAAATAGCAATATTGAAGCCCAAGCGAAATATAAGAAGGCTTCAAAAAAAAAGAATTCAACTCTTTTAAGTGATTTTTTGAGTCAAATTTCTAAAATGTTATTTACACTTTTTTGAAGCTCAGATACAACCAATTCCTCAAACCAAGGATTCTTACTTCTCCAAAACCGATTGGTTGGTGATGGATGTGGAATCGGAAAATACTTTGGTAAATACGTTTTGTATTCTCCAACGGTTTCGGTCAAATTTCGTTTGGCTTTATCTTTTAAATAATACTTCTGTGCATAAGCACCAATTAAAATCACCAATTCTACATTAGGCATTTTATCTAATAATTGCTCGTGCCATTGTGGCGCGCATTCTGATCTTGGTGGTAAATCGCCTGTTTTTCCTTTTCCTGGATAACAAAATCCCATTGGTATAATGGCAAAGTTTTCGGTATTGTAAAATTGCTCGTCAGTGACATTGAGCCATTGCCTTAGTTTCTTTCCGCTTTGGTCGTCCCAAGGAATTCCAGATTCGTGGACTTTAGTTCCTGGTGCTTGTCCAATAATTATAATTTTAGAATTGATGTGTGCCGTTGCAACTGGTCGTGGACCTAAAGGAAGGTGTGCTTTGCAAATGGTGCATTGAGAGATATCGTGTAATAATGAATCCATTTATTGACTTATTTTTTTCCTCCAACCACAATAACAATCTCACCTTTTGGAGGTTTGTTAGTATAATGTTCTAAAACTTCTTTAGCTGTTCCTCTAATCGTTTCTTCATAGAGTTTAGTTAACTCTCTTGATACTGAGACTGCTCTGTCTTCTCCAAAATACTCGCAAAAATGCCCTAATGTTTTATTCAACTTATGTGGACTTTCGTAAAAAATGATGGTTCTGGTTTCTTCAGCTAAAAGTAACAGTCGTGTTTGACGACCTTTCTTTACAGGTAAAAATCCTTCGAAGACAAATTTGTCGTTTGGTAAGCCGCTATTGACTAATGCTGGCACAAATGCAGTTGCTCCAGGTAAACAATCTACTTCAATGTTGTTTTCTACACACGCTCTAACTAATAAGAATCCAGGATCTGAAATCGCTGGTGTACCAGCATCACTAATCACTGCAATCGTTATACCCGATTTGAGTTGCTCAATTAAATGATTTACCGTCTTATGCTCATTATGCATGTGATGACTTCGCATCTGTGTGGTGATTTCAAAATGCTTTAAAAGCTTTCCTGAAGTTCTGGTGTCTTCAGCTAAAATTAAATCTGCATCTTTTAAAACTTCGATAGCTCTAAAAGTGATATCTTTTAAATTTCCTATTGGAGTTGGTACGAGGTAAAGTTTACTCATTAGTCTCTAATATATTTACCTAAAAAATAAGAAACGAATAATACAGGTATAGCATAATAGGATAAACCTACAGGATGTCCTGCATGAAGATGGGCAAGTGAAGCTAAAACTAAATCAAAGAAAAAACCAGCATAAGCCCATTCAGTTAGCCAATTATTTGGTCTCCAAAGTACCATAGCTACTCCTAAAATTTTAGCGATTGCTAACGGAATTACGATATAAGTAGGGTAATTAAAACTTTCAAAAAAGCTTTTTATCATTTCAGTCTTGGTGAAATACATAAAAGCCGAATACAAGAAAATTCCACATAAAACAGCTGTACTTACCCAATACACAATTTGCTTATTTCGCATCTGTTTAGTTGAATTTACCTTCTACGATTTCAATAAAACGCTCTTCGTATTCTTCTTTACCATCCCAATTATTATAGTCTGGTTTCACCATTTTTAGAATCAATTCTCGAGCTTCTCCCAAAGAATGTATTGTGTTAATTTGAGAAATAACACGATCGTAGTCTTCATTTTTACCTTCAAATAAATGCTTAATAAAAGCTAATTTATCGTTTAAACCAATTTTTAAGCCTTCGCCTTTCAACTTATCATTTAAGGACTTTTTTTCGTTTTCAACTTCACGTTTTTTAGCATCTTCAATAGGTTCAAATTCTGGTATATCTGCAAAGTCCGAAGAAATGGTTTCAAACTCAATCGTCTTTGGAGTTTCATTTGCAATGACTTCTTCGACAATAACATCAACTTGTTGGGTTTCCTCAGGCATTTGCGCCACCATGTCTTTAATTTTCTCCATTACAGGCTCCATAATACCATCGTCTTCAACCTCATCTAAATTCACATAGGTTTTGTTATCAACCTCTATATTATCGCTGATTTTATTGTTAAAAGCTGTATCGAGCATATCAAAAAATGAAGAATCATTCCCAATGGTTGGCATATCATCTTCAAAATTCTCTTGTGCAAATTTTAAAACTGTAAGTTTTTCGTAAAGTTTAGAAACCTCTTCGTGCATTCTATCCACATCTTCTCTGCCTTTCAGTTTTAGAATCCTATGTGCTATACTAACTAATTCTGATTCTAATTTCTTTTTCATGTGTGAGTTTTTATTGATTTTTTAAAGTCACATGGAACATCTTAGTTATTAGTTTACGGTGTTTGTAAATAAATCATAGATGTTTCATGTGTTTTACTTTTGATTTTTGATAAATTTGATTGACCTTTATGCAAACGAAAATTTACTACGTTTATTACCAAATATATTTTGAAATGATCGACGATAAATTTGAATTATATTGTTTTTAGATGAAATAGAAAACCTAAGCATAGCCTTGGTTACGATTTTGTTTTATATTAAAATATAAAAGCAATAGGAACGAATTTATTCGGTTATTTTGAAGTTTATTTGGTATCAATGCTAAAATTACGAAATGTTTCTTGAAAATACGGTAAATCAGAAAGAACAATTTGGTTGGATTGAAGTGATTTGTGGATCGATGTTCTCTGGTAAAACAGAAGAATTGATTCGCAGATTAAAACGCGCCAAATTTGCTAGACAGAAGGTTGAAATTTTTAAACCTGCTGTTGACGTGCGCTATGATGAAGAAATGGTAGTATCTCACGACTCAAATGAAATTCGCTCTACGCCTGTGCCTGCAGCTGCAAATATTCCGATTTTAGCAGATGGTTGTGATGTCGTTGGTATTGACGAAGCTCAATTTTTTGACGATGAGATTGTACGTGTCTGTAATGATTTAGCTAATAAAGGCATCCGTGTTATCGTTGCTGGTTTAGATATGGATTTTAAAGGAAATCCGTTTGGACCAATGCCATACCTCATGGCAACTGCAGAATATGTTACCAAAGTGCATGCCGTTTGCACAAAAACAGGGAATTTAGCACAATATAGTTATAGAAAAGCAACGAGTGATGATTTGGTTTTATTAGGTGAAGTTGATGAATATGAACCTTTAAGTAGAGCAGCCTATTATAAAAGTATGTTGCGAGATAAAGTAAGGTTAATGAAAGTGAATGAAGCTGAAGAAATAGATTCTAAAGAAAAAAAGTCTGATGCCTAAAGCCTTAGAAACGGTTCTCGAAATTGATTTAGGCGCCTTAACGCACAATTTCAATTACCTAAAGTCCAAGTTAAAACCACAAACCAAATTTTTAGCTGTAGTAAAAGCTTTTGCTTACGGAAGTGATTCCGTTGAAATTGCTAAGCATCTTCAAAAACTTAGGATTGATTACTTTGCTGTAGCCTATACTAAAGAAGGTATTGCTTTAAGAGATGCTGGCATAACGACTCCAATTCTTGTTTTACATCCACAACCCATTAACTTTAAAACTATTATTGAGCGATGCCTAGAACCAAGTATTTATAACGCTAAAGTTTTAAATGAATTTATTACAGTTGCTGAAGCACAATCGCAAACCGATTATCCTGTGCATATAAAATTTAATACAGGATTAAACCGTTTAGGCTTTTGGGAAAATGATGTAGACTATATTACCTCTAAATTAAAAGCCACAAAATCTGTTGTCGTTAAATCTATGTTTTCGCATTTAGCAGCTAGTGAAGATGTAAGCGAATCCAAATTTACTGAAAGACAAATTGAAACTTTTAAAACAATAGCCGAAGAATTTGAAAGCAGAATAGGTTATAATCCTTGGCTACATCTATGTAATACATCTGGTGCTATAAACTATCCTAAAGCCCATTTTAATATGGTACGATGTGGTATAGGACTTTACGGTTTTGGTAATTCACCCAAAGAAGACGACAACCTCAAACCTATTGCGAGTTTAAAATCAGTGATTTCTCAAATCCATAAGATTGAAAAAGGTGAAACTGTTGGTTATAATAGAGCTTATAAATCGAAAGGGATTGAAAGAACAGCGACGATTCCTATCGGTCATGCTGACGGCATCAACCGTATTTATGGTAATGAAAATGGCTTTGTAATCATTAATGGTAAAAAAGCTTCAATTATAGGAAACGTTTGTATGGATATGATTATGGTCAATATTACAAATATTGACTGTAACGAAGGAGATGAGGTTATTATCTTTGACCCTAACCACAAAGCAGTTGATTTGGCTGAATCCGCACATACTATCTCATATGAAATCATAACCTCTGTTTCTCAGCGTGTTAAACGCATTTTTTTTAATAGTCTATAGTGTTAAATTTTTAACATTAAGGTTTTTTGGTTATTTTCGTATTCTAACATTAACTATAGAAATTATGATTAAAGAATTTAAGGAATTTATTACTGGCGGTAATGTTATCGAATTTGCCGTTGCAGTAATTATGGCCGGTGCCATTGGTGGCGTTGTAAAAGGTTTTGTAGACAATATTATAATGCCTGTTGTTGGTCACTTCACTGGTGGATCTGATTTTTCAGACAAAAAAATTGTTTTAGATGACGCCATTGTTGATGCAGCTGGAGCAGTTACTCAACCAGAAAATGCAATTATGTGGGGAAGTTGGGTTAACACCATCATTAATTTACTAATAGTAGGACTTGTAATGTTCTTAATTGTAAAAGCTTACAACAAAACTAAAGCACCTGCTGAAGAACCAGCACCTGCAGGACCATCTGATATTGATTTATTAACTGAAATTAGAGATGCTCTAAAAAAATAAAACGCTTAGCGACACCGCTACACTATCTTTTTAATTACTAAACCCAGATATTAATTTATCTGGGTTTTCTTCTTTATACCCCTAATTTTACGAAACTCATAATTTTACCCCTCAATTTTTATGACATTTTTATGAGCTAATTCCCCTATTTACAAAGGAAATACTATAATTTTGCCAATCAAATCATTTACACATGAAAGTAGCAGTTGTAGGAGCAACAGGTTTAGTAGGAAACGTTATGCTTAGCATATTAGAAGAACGTAATTTTCCGGTTGATGAATTATTATTAGTAGCTTCAGAACGTTCTGTTGGTAAGAAAATAAAATTCAAAGGAGAAGATATTGAAGTAATTAGTATTCCTACCGCAATTGAAAAACGTCCAGATATTGCTTTATTTTCAGCAGGTGGTAACACGTCTTTAGAATGGGCGCCAAAATTTGCTGAGGTTGGTACTACTGTAATTGACAACTCTTCAGCTTGGAGAATGGACTTGTCTAAGAAATTAGTCGTTCCAGAAATTAATGCAAATGCTCTTACTAAAGAAGACAAAATTATAGCTAACCCAAACTGCTCTACCATACAAATGGTAATGGCTTTAGCACCACTTCACAAACAATACAAAATAAAACGTATTGTAGTTTCTACATATCAATCTGTGTCTGGTACTGGTGTAAAAGCTGTTGAGCAGATGGAAAATGAAATCGCTGGTAAAAAAGGAGAAATGGCTTATCCTTATCCAATCCATAAAAATGCAATTCCGCATTGCGATGTTTTTGAAGAAAATGGTTATACCAAAGAAGAAATGAAATTGGTAAGAGAGACCCAAAAAATCCTAGACGATAGAACAATTGCTGTTACAGCCACAGCCGTTAGAATTCCTACAGCTGGTGGACATAGTGAAGCTATTAATGTTGAGTTTGACAATGATTTCGATTTAAACGAAGTGAGACAACTACTCAACGAAACCGATGGTGTAACTGTGCAAGACAATCTAGACGTTAATGTATATCCTATGCCAATGTATGCTAATGGAAAAGATGATGTTTTTGTTGGTCGTATTAGACGCGATGGTTCTCAACCAAACACACTAAATCTTTGGGTTGTAAGTGATAATCTTAGAAAAGGTGCCGCAACCAACACGGTACAAATAGCTGAATACTTAGTTAGTAGCGCATTAGTGTAATTACTTTTTAGGTTTTAGAAATTTTCATAATAGCAGTAAATTTATGTAGTTCAACTAATTAATTAATTTTTTAGTTGGATTCCTCGTACTATTGTTTACCCAATTTACCTTAAGTTTTAAGAAATTTTTGACGACATCTGTTTTGTTAAATACTTATATTTGAATTTAACGACAACTAATTTCAAAAAACCTAATTATGAAAAAAGCACTTCTAATTATTGTTGCTCTTAGTATTTTTGTTTCTTGTAAAAACGAAACGGAACCTTTGAAAACTATTACTGTAAATTATCTCGAAACTAAAAAAGTTGATACTATCAACACCTATTTCGGTGAATCTGTAACTGATCCTTACCGATGGTTAGAAGATGATCGTAGTAAGGAAACAGAGGCTTGGGTAAAATCTCAAAATGAAGTTACTTTCGGATATTTAGATAATATACCATACAGAGAAGAACTAAAAGAACGCCTCACAAAATTGTGGAACTACGAAAAGATTGGTTCTCCGTTTAAAGAAGGAGACTATACTTATTTTTATAAAAACGATGGTTTACAGAACCAATATGTTATTTATAGATATAAAACAGGTGCTGATCCTAAAACAGCTGAAGTTTTCTTAGATCCAAATACATTTACTGAAGATGGTACAATTTCATTGGGTGGCACAAGTTTTTCTAAAGATGGTAAGGTTTTAGCCTATTCTATTTCTGAAGGAGGCAGTGATTGGCGAAAAATTTTAATCATGAATACCGAAACTAAGGAAATCGTTGAAGATACTTTAGTTGATATTAAATTCAGCGGTATGTCTTGGTACAAAAACGAAGGTTTTTACTATTCTAGCTACGATAAACCAAAAGGAAGTGAATTATCTGCTAAAACAGATCAACATAAAGTATATTATCACAAATTAGGAACAAAGCAATCTAAAGACCAATTAATTTATGGTGGTACTCCAAAAGAAAAACACCGTTATATTTATGGTGGAGTTACGGAAGATGACCGTTATTTAATCATTACGCCTAGAGTATCAACTTCTGGTAATAAATTATACATTAAAGATTTAACCGTTGCTAATGCTCCATTAATTAAAATCTTAGGTCATACAGATTCAGATTCTAACATTATTGAAAACGTAGGTTCCAAACTATTCATAATGACTAATCTTGGAGCACCTAACCAAAAAATTGTTACGGTTGATGCTTCAAATCCTACTCCAGATAATTGGGTTGATTTTATTCCAGAAACCAAAAATGTACTTAGTCCATCAACTGCTGGAGGTTACTTTTTTGCTAACTACATGGTCGATGCTGTTTCTAAAGTTTTACAATACGATTACGATGGTAAATTAGTTAGAGAGGTTAAATTGCCTGGTGTTGGAAGCTCTAATGGGTTTGGTGCAAAAAAAGAAGAAAAAGAATTATATTATTCATTCACTAATTACGTAACTCCTGGTAGTATCTACAAATATGATATTAAAAACGGAAAATCAGAATTATATCGTAAACCAAGCATTGATTTTAACCCAGAGGATTACGAAAGTAAGCAAGTGTTTTACAAATCCAACGATGGTACTAAGGTACCTATGATTATTACGCATAAAAAAGGCATAGAGCTTAATGGTAAAAACCCTACTATTTTATATGGTTATGGAGGTTTCAATATTTCTTTAACACCAAGTTTTAGTATTGCTAATGCTGTTTGGATGGAGCAAGGAGGTGTCTATGCTGTTGCAAATCTTAGAGGTGGAGGAGAATACGGAAAAGCATGGCACGATGCTGGAACTCAACTTAAAAAACAAAATGTTTTCGATGACTTTATTACTGCTGGAGAATACCTTATAGCTAATAAGTATACCTCATCAGATTACTTAGCAATAAGAGGTGGTTCTAATGGTGGATTATTAGTTGGCGCTACAATGACACAACGTCCAGACTTAGCAAAAGTTGCATTACCTGCTGTAGGTGTTTTAGATATGTTACGTTATCATACCTTTACTGCTGGTGCTGGTTGGGCTTATGATTACGGAACAGCCGAAGATAGTAAAGAAATGTTCGAGTACTTAAAAGGCTATTCACCTGTGCATAATGTAAAAGAAGGTGTAGAATATCCTGCGACGCTTGTAACTACAGGAGATCATGACGATAGAGTCGTACCTGCGCATAGTTTTAAATTTGCAGCCGAATTACAAAGCAAGCAAGCTGGTAATAATCCAACATTAATACGAATTGAAACAGATGCTGGCCATGGTGCTGGTACTCCAGTGAGTAAAACCATTGAACAGTATGCAGACATTTTTGGTTTTACACTCTATAATATGGGGTTTGATGTATTACCAAGTAAAACCAAAGAAAAAGTAAAAGGATAATTTATTAATTAGCTATTAACCAATCCAAATTATTTGTCGCTTAACCAATTACACAAACAGCTCAAGGAAAAGAATATAAAGTTTCTTTTCACAGACTATTACGATACAATAGTCCATAGACATGTACACCCTAATTATACGCAAAGAATTTGGGCTAAACTTATGATTAGAGAACTTGGTTTACCCATCTCTATCGACCAACTCTACTTTATTAGGCAAGAGTCTGTTAAATATCTCATTAAAGAATTAGGTAAGGAAGATGTTGAGATTCCTTATAACACTTTAAAAGAAGAAATTTGTAAGCGCCTTATCAATGCAGATGTTGTTTCTATAGAAGGTAAAGAAGATTTCATTTCTCTTTTTGAAGATGCAGATGTACGATCAGAATCTGATGTACAATATCTCAATCAAGATGTGTTAGACACCTTAAAATATTTTAAATCTAATGGAGGTAAAGTCTATTTGGTTTCAGATTTTTATGGGTCAAAAACAATGTTCGAGAAGTTATTGACACATCATGGTATTTTAGATCTTTTTGAAGATATTTATAGTTCGGCTGCATTAGAAAAAAGTAAACACACAGGTTCAATCTACGAACCAATTCTTTCTGAATTATCTATTGACCCAAGTGAGGTGATGATGATTGGTGACAACCTAAGAAGTGATTACACCAACGCTATAAAAAGCGGTCTTAATGCATATCAACTTCCACACAAAAAATATCTCAAAAAGAATAAGCGCAATAATTTTGGGAATGATAAAAAGGACTTAAAACGTGTCATAAATAGAATTTATAAAACGTGTCATAAAGGTTCTGCAATTCCATATACAGAATACATTGTGTTTTATCATACGTTTGTTGAACGTATGTACGAAACTGCAAAAAGAAAGAATCTTAAAGATTTATTCTTTTTATCTAGAGAAGGTCAATATCTAAAAAAACTATTCGACTCCTATCAAGATTTTGCTCAAATAGATGAAACTCGAAGAATAAATACGCACTATTTAAAAGTGTCGAGGCAAGCAACACTTCAAATTGCTTTAAAAGATATCAATGTTGAAGATTTTGGGTATTTACAAAAAAAGTATAGCGATATTTCTGTCGATGATTTTTTACAGGCAGTAAATTGCCCTGATGAATTAAGAACTCAAATCATTATAGATCTTAAGGTTGAAGGCAAAACTAATGTTGAAGGTTTCTTTAGTTCTTCAACTTTTGAAGACTTAAAGCAAAATAAACCATTTACAGATTATTACGACGCACATAGAAAGGCAAGTCATAATGCTTTTAAAACTTATATTAACTCTTTTAATTCAGACATTGAAAAAAATGGAATCAACATTGTTGATATTGGATGGGGAGGAACAATGCAAGAAGCTATTTACAAGTTTTTTGATTATAAAATTCCTGTAACTGGTTATTATCTTGGTCTTGGTGAAATCTATGATATCCAGCCAAAAACTAAACGCTATGGGCTCAATTATTCATTAATGCCATATACAGATTACAATGAGTATATATTAATGGCTAACATGCAGCTTTATGAGCAATTCTCTGCAGCAGATCATGGCAGTGCAGTAGGTTATAGTTTAGATGCCAAAAATTATACTTTAGAGTATCATAAACCGGAAGAAAAGTGGCTGTACGACAATCATATTAAAACACACCAAGACGACATGTTTGGTTTGCATAAAAAGCTTCTAGAAAACTTAGAGCCTTTGTGTTATTCTGAAGAAATGATGCAAGACGTTATGACAAAAATGGCGCTAAAGGTCGGTCTATTTCAAAGTACTAAAAGACTAAAGTTTTTAGATACGTTAAGTCATGGGTTTTACCAAAATGTTGGTGATAACCAAGTTGGAATTTCGTATGAGCCACCAAAGTTTAAAAGCCCTATTAAAGAATTGATAAAATTTTTAATGACGCCAGAAAAATACTTTAGATATTTAGTGAAATTAAAACCTATGCTTTTTAAGAAAAATAAGCTTGTTGCATTTTTTGCACCTATGTATTTAATTTACCTCTATTTTAAATTTAATAAATACCTCCGATTTAAAGTTTTTGATCGTTTTTTTCGTTTAAAATTTAATGCTTTTAAATAACGTATTTAGGCTACTTAATCTATAATATATGCGGTTTTTCGATTAAAAGCTAAGGATTTGATAAAAAACCCTTAGCTTTAGCTCCAATTTTTCACTTAATAGTAGGGTTTTTAAGCACTTAATTGTTCTATTAATGTTGAATTGTTTTATTGTGCATGAAAAAAAACTACTGCCTATTCCTACTTACCGTTTTATTTCTGACCTCTTGTGGTACAGACGATGCAATAACACCCTTAAGTATTGAAACAGAAGCAGATTCTGCAACTTTAGCTCAAAATTCTGAAATTGAAATTTTTATTTTTTTAAATGATTCTAACATTCCTTCAAATGGGCAATTAACCATTAGTGATCCTATCAAAGGTGATGTATCAATAATTGACGCAAATAGTACTCCAAATAATCCAAGTGACGATACTATAATGTATTACGCCAATCCTAATGAAATTGGTGAAGATGCGTTTCAATATACCATTTGCGACAATTCGGGTAACTGTAAAACGGAAAATGTATCTATAACAATTGTTTCAGAATCAAATATTGTTTTCGATTTAGAAAGTATGCCTTATCAAACACTTTCAGAATACAATTTCTTTCAAGGAGATATTAAAAATCTAAATCCAAATTTTGGGGTGATTCCTTATACTTTAAATTCAACTTTATTTACGGATTACGCAAAAAAGAAACGATTCATTTGGATGCCAAATAATACAAAAGCAACCTATGTAAATGACAATATTTCTTTAGATTTCCCTATTGGTGCTGTATTAATTAAGAACTTTTATTATAACAATGTGGTTCCTAATGATGAAACACAAATCATTGAAACGCGATTAATGATTAAAAAAAACGAAGGTTGGGTATTTGCCAATTATATATGGAACGAAGCGCAAAACGAAGCTGATTTTAGCCTTACTGGCAGCTTTGTTGATTTACAATGGCAAGAGAATGGAGAAGTAAATACTGTGCAGTACAGAATACCTTCTGGCGCCAAATGTTTTACATGTCACAAAATAATAGAAACGGCAGAACCTATAGGTCCAAAGCCTAGAAATTTAAATTTAGTTTACGATTATTCAGACGGTTCAGAAAACCAACTTAATAAACTGATAAGTTTAGGTTATTTAGAAAATTCGCTTCCAGAAACTATTACACGCCTGCCAAATTATAATGATATGTCTGAGTCTCTAGAATCAAGAGCTAGAGCTTATCTAGACATTAATTGTGCGCATTGCCATTCTGAAGAAACACATTGCGCATACAGACCAATGCGATTTGGTTTTGTTGAGACACAAGACTTGACTAACACGGGTTTATGTGTAGATGCAGACACAGATTTGGGAGAAGGTCTTGGCCATATCGTTGAGCCTGGAGACCCTCGTAACTCTGTATTACACTTTAGACTTAGCTCAACAGACTCTTCAATTAGAATGCCACTAATGGGAAGAAGTCTAAATCATATTGAAGGCATTGAACTTATAGAAAATTGGATAAACTCATTAAACATAGATTGCAACTAAACTAAATAATTATGAAAAGAACAGTACTATTAACCTTACTTTTTACTTTGTTCTGCTACAATGCAAAAGCACAAGTAGTAAGCGAAAACGCTAATTGGCCAAATGAAGATTGGAGTCTTTCGGGAACTTACGATGCTAATTTCTTATATGAAGATCCAACTATAGCTAGTGGTTCTTCATCTTTTTCATTTGATGATGATGATGCTGGTAACGGATCTGATAATATTGTTGCTGCAGAATCACCAGTAATCAATTTAACAGCTGCGTTAAATGCCGGTGAAACAGAAATGTCAGTTACTTTTCAATATGTATTTAATATTTTTGGTTCTGAGGAACTTAGATTACAATATTGGGATGCTGATAATGGTGGATGGCTAAATTGGGGAGATGCAGTTACTGTTAATACTACTTCTGGATCTAATTTCTGTACCAGAACACGTACTACTTTTACAAGTAGTCTTTTAGATATCTCATCATTTACCAATAACCAGTTACAAAACTTTAGATACCGCATTTTTTATGATGATAATTCATCATATGGATGGGGATTTTGTATGGACTCGCCTACAATAAACTCTTCAATACCTCCAGCTTGTTCTAGTGTAGCTAATCTAGCTACTAGTAATATTTCTGCTAGTAGTGCTCAAGTAAATTGGAATGCTGGTAGTTCAGAATCATCTTGGGAAATTGCATTACGTCTCGCTTCTGAAAACGCACCTACATCTGGGACTACGATAATGTCTACAACTTATAATTACTCTAGTTTAGCACAAGAAACTAACTATGTGATATATGTTAGAGCAAATTGTGTTTCTGATGGATTTAGTAATTGGGTAACGACAAACTTTACAACAGGTACAGACTTATCTGGCTATCCTGTAACATTTACTACCAATCCTATTGCTACAACAGGAAATTGGGACATTGCTCTAGTTGACCTTAATGGTGATTTTTTAGATGATGTTGTTTCAGTAAGTGCAAATAACGTTAACGTTCACTACCAATTAGCTTCAGGAGGTTTTAATATGGTTAACATCTCAACAACTAATGCAAATTATACTCCAAGTTGGAGTTTAGCTGCAGGTGATTTTGATAGAAATGGCTTTAATGACCTCTTATATGGAGATGGTAATGGAGTAACGTTTATGAAAGCTAATGGGTCTGGTACTGGTTATACCGAAATTTCTGGTTCCCAAAATGTATTCTCACAGCGTTCAAATTTTGTTGACATCAATACAGATGGTCATCTTGATGCTTTTGTTTGTCACGATGTACAAGCTAATGTATATTATATTAACGATGGTTCTGGAAATTTAGATTTTTACCAAGGTGAGAGCGCAGGTGTTGTACCAAATGGACTAGGATTAACGCCTGGTGGAGGAAATTATGGTACTGTATGGATTGATTTTGATAATGATAGAGATATGGATTTGTTTATTGCTAAATGTCGTGGAGGTTCTACAACCATTAGCACAAACGAATTATGGAGAAATGATGGAAGCGGAAAATTTACAAATATAGCAGATAGCAACGGATGGTATAATACTAATTATCCTAGTGTTGGGCACAATAATTCTTCTAACTTAGGTGATAATGTACAAACATGGTCTTCTGCTTGGGCAGACTTTGATAACGATGGAGATATGGACGTTTATGTTGGTGCGAGTAGCTCTAGCAACGGAAATTCTAAATTGATGAAAAACAATGGAGATGGTACCTTTACAGATGTTACAGCAGGATCTGGAGTCCTAGCTGCGCAAATGGGTATTGAAAATGCACCAGCTGATTTTGATAACGATGGCTATGTAGATGTTTTATCTAATGGAGATGTTCTATTTAATAATGGAGATTTCACCTTTTCAAACTATCCTTCTAACATGCCACCAAGTGGAGCAATAGGAGATACTAATGATGATGGCTTTTTAGATGTTTTTCGTAGCGGAAATATTTATCAAAACAATACCAATTCAAATAATTGGATTAAAATTAATACTATTGGTACTGACAGTAACATTAACGGTATTGGTGCTAGAGTTGAAATAATGACTGCAGCCGGAAAACAAATACGTGATGTAAGAAGTGGAGAAGGTTTTGAATTTATGAGTAGCTTAAATACGCATTTTGGTATCGGTTCAGAAACAGAAATTACAAGTGTTACCATTTACTGGCCTTCTACTATTGTAGATCACATTGTAAACCCAACAATAAATACAACCCTTACTGTTGTTGAAGGTTCTGCCTTAAGTGTTATAGACGAAAACTTAGTAGATGTTACTATTTATCCAAATCCTGTTGAAGATAAATTAACGATTGAAACTACTGCTGATATTACTAATAAAATCGCAACAGTATATGACATTAATGGAAAATATATTCTTAATACAAAATTAAACTCTAACACCTTAGATGTTTCGAGCTTAGAAAGCGGTGTTTACTTCTTAAGATTAGAATCTGACGGAAAAAGTATAAAACGAAAGTTTATAAAAAAATAGATTTTTCTTATTAAACATTGAAAACCGCTTGATTTCTCAAGCGGTTTTTTTATGCTATTTTTGTTAAATGCTCAAGGTTGAAAACATTTCATTCGGATACACAAAATCTAAAGTCTTAGACCACATTGATTTCGTTTTAGAAAAAGGCGAAAACCTTGCCATTATTGGAGAAAGTGGTTCTGGAAAAAGCACTTTGTTAAAACTTATTTATGGTGAATATGATTTAAAGGAAGGACATATTTATTGGAATGGTAAAGAAATTCTGGGACCAAAATACAATCTTGTTATTGGCTATGATTTTATGAAAAGTGTCACCCAAGAATTCGACCTGATGCCTTTTACAACCGTTGAAGAAAACATAGGTAAATTTCTTTCTAATTTCTTTCCAGAAGAAAAACAAAAACGCACCAATGAGCTTATAAAAGTTGTAGAACTTGAGGCCTATGCTAAAATCAAAGTTAAAAACCTCAGTGGTGGACAAAAACAGCGTGTAGCCATTGCTAGAGCACTTGCAAAAGAACCTGAAATCCTCTTATTAGACGAGCCTTTTAGTCATATCGATAATTTTAAAAAACAATCCTTAAGACGAAGCATATTTAACTACCTCAAGGAGAAAAAAATTACGTGTATTGTCGCAACTCACGATAAAAATGATGTGCTTGGCTTTGCAGATGAAATGATAGTGCTTCATAACTCTAAAATCATAGCAAAAGACAAGCCTCAACAACTTTACAATAATCCAAAACTACCACTAATTGCTTCTTTTTTTGGGGAATTTAATATTATTGAACCCATTGGAATTGTCTATGCACATCAGCTAAAAATTGTAGAACATTCAGATTTAAAAGCGGTAGTGAAACAATCTTATTTTAATGGGAATAGCTGGTTGATAGAAGCTGATTTTAATTCAAGGTCTATCTTTGTTGAGCTTGTCTCTGAAATAAAAAAAGATTCCATTATATACTTAAAAATTGAAAATTAATTTATTTATCAAACCGCTTCAAAAGTGCTGGCAAATAAAAGATATCTGTAATCAAAGCTATTGCAACTGTTACTGCACAGAGCAATCCGAAATCTCTAACCGAAGGTGTTGCACTAGAGGCTATAATTAAAAACCCACCAACCAAAGCAATGGTTGTAGAAAATAAGGCGCTGCCTGTATAATGCATCGCATTATCCATTCTTGACTCTGGCACTCCTGTAATAGCTTTGCTTCGCCTGTATTTATAAACTAAATGTATGGTATCGTCCATAGCAATCCCTAACATTATTGGAGTAATCATTGCTGTAGTGACATCTAAAGGGATATCTAACAAATTCATAAAAATAGCCAAGACTGTTAGTGGTAATAAATTAGGGATTAGTACTAAAAGGGTTGTTCTTAAGCTTTTTATAAAAACCCATAGACACAAAAAGGCTACAAAAAAAGCAGCGAAAAAAGATTTAAATTGTGTTTCTAATATGAAATTATTGAGTTGCGCAAAAACAACAGCGAAACCATTAATCTTTAAACTATAATCCTTAGTGTTGAAAATAGATTCAAAATCACGCTTTATATCAACTAGTACTTGCTCTAATTCAGAAGTTTTCATTTCTCTTAAACTCAAAGTAAAACCAGCTGTAGTTAAGTCTTTAGAAAATAATTTAAAAAAGCTATTATCATTAGTATCAACTGTTGCTAAGGTGTTTTTGATTTTATCTTCGGACACATTAGTTTGAAATAAAACAGGTGTCCGCTTCTCTAAAAACGATTTAATATTTACTACAGATACTGGTGTTGAAATCAATGAGTTTGCTTCAAGTTTATTCTGGAAATCTTCAAGACGCTTCATAGCATCTATATTCAAAATGCTTTCGCCATTAACCACCGAAATATTAAGCTGTAATCTAGAACTTCCGTTAAGTTGACTTTCAACTAATCTTAAATCTTGTTTTGCTTTACCTTCGGCTAAAAGATTGGAAGAATTGGTGTCAATTTTTACTTGAAAAATTGAATAGAATCCAAAAAATAAAACTAATGTAAAACCAATAATAATGCTTGTTTTGTATTGTGTTGTAAAACCATTAAGCCAGTCTATAAAATTACTCTGAGAATATTTTTTTATACTTAAAACAGGTTTAGCTTGCTCAAAATTTAGAGTCATAAAACTAAAACCAATAATGGTAATCACATAGACCAAAATAAAACTCAAAATCAACCCAATACAGGTAAAAACTCCCATATTTTTAAATGCTGGAAGTGGAGATAAATACAGCGCAAAATAACCTACAAATGTGGTTAGTGTGGTATAAAAGCAAGGTGTATAACTCTTACGAACTGCTAAAGCTAAAAGCTGCACTTTAGAAAGTGTTTTATTAATAATTCCTTCCTTGTGATATATATTAATGATATGTACAGCATCACTTACACTATAGACCATAAGAATGGTTGGAATGAGCATAGAAATCATGTTCAGTGCAAACCCTAAAGACGTTATAAGACCAAACAATAAACTTACAGGTATGGCGACGGATAACAACGAAATAATGAGGTAACGCTTGCTTGGCAGCAAAAACAAAAGCAACAGTGTAATAATAAGAACCGTTAAAATTCCAAAGGTTAGGCTTTCTTTATAAATGCCTTTGCTGTAGGCTTCGTTTAATACTGGCGGACCTGTTAAATAATAGTTGGAATATTCTTTTTCTATGATGCTGCGGATCTCACCTGCAATGTCTTTGCGTTTTTCTTCAATTGTGGGAGTTGGATTCAATTGAATATAGAAAAAGTGATTCTTGTAATCCTTAGTCACTAGCTGAGAAGTAATATTTGGCAACTTAGAAAAGAGGCTTTTTAAACCTTTTTCACTTCGCTTAGGATTATATAAATCATCAAAGTTGATTCTATTATTGGCATAGATAGGATATTTCGCCTTGGCTAAGCTAAATGATGTTTTTACATATGGAAGCACTTCAATACTTTTATGCAACTGTTTTAATTGCTGTATCTCCACTTCGCCAACTGCGTTTTCAACCGGAAACATGGCGATGAAAATTTCATCGGACCCAAAATTTTCTTGAAAATCTATATAAGCTTTGTAACTTGGATCGTCTTCTAAAAACCATATGGAAAGTGAATTGTCAACACGTAATTTTTGAAGGGTTTGATAACCAGAAATTGCCATTAAAACAGCCAGAATAACAATGATGATTATTCTATGTTTTATAATGCTACTTATAACATTTTCAATCCTCTTCATCACAGTATTGGCTTAATTATAGCCGTTTTCGTTATTCAATTTTAGAGATAACAAAGGTACTGTTTCTAAACTGAACCTCGTCTCCAACTTCTTTTGATAATAACAATTTCGCCATTGGTGTTGATGGTGAAATAGCATAAAACTTAACCTTGTCAATTACAATTTCTCCTGCACTAATTGCTATAAAGTAATTTGATTGAGTCGAATACACTACACTTCCAAGAGCTACAGTTTGATGTTGAATTTCTTGATTGATCTTGTGGAGTGTTTCATTTAATTTTTGAATTTCTGCTAATTGATGACCTGCCTTCTCACGTTCTAATTGTAGCATTGCTCTGCCAGTTTCGTGCTTATCACCTGCACTACTTTTAGTTTCGGATTGTAGTGAATTCTGAATATCTAGAATCGTCTTTTGAATAACCTCTAAACGGTTATTTAAAAAGTCTTGGCATGCTTTGTAAAGTTGTTGTTTTGTGTTCATTCAATTAAATCTGCTAGTTCTTTGCCAACCAAACTGCCAATAGCAACTCCCATTCCACCTAATCGAACTCCGCAATACACATGGTTACTAAGTTGTTTAACTATCGCTTTCTTTTGTTGACCGACTCCCATTATACCTGACCAACGTTGGTCGATTTCATAATCTGTATTTGGTAAAATGGCAGTTCTCAGAAGTTCTTCGAGCTTATTTTGAATGATTTCTGTCTCGCCAAATTCAGCAGTTTCTTCAGTTTTGAAATCTAGATTTCGTCCACCACCAAAAAGAATTCGATTATCAATATTTCTAAAATAATAATAGCCTTTATCTAAATGAAATGTTCCTTTAATATGCAAGTCTTTAATTGGCTTAGTGATTAACACTTGTGCTCTTGCTGGTTTAATCGGTTGCTCAATGAGTTTCGTAGTAAAACCATTGGTTGAAATTAGTAGATTCTTTGATGAAAATTCGAAGTTATCTGCTTTAATTTTTATACCATTAGTATCCTCTTCAAACTCTTGTACAAGGCAATTATTTAATATTTTAATACCTTCTTGTTGTGCCTTATTCAATAAAGCTTCCATCATTTTCCCTGTATCAATCTGTCCTTCAAATTGATTAAAACTGTACTTGCTCTTTATATTTTCAAACTTAAAATTGTTATCTTTTAATGAAAATACATCATCTCTAAAAATGGGTTGTAAAAGCCGATTGATATCATTTTGCTCCACGGAACATACATCAAAAAGTGCTTCATCAGATTTTAAGAACAACTCATAGCCACCTAAATTCTTATAATCAATAGTTTTATCTCCTAGAGTTTTACGTAGTAATTGTAGTCCGTCAACACGCTTTTTAATGAGTTTTAAAACCTCATCTTCAGAATGATATTGAAGATCGTCTATAATTTCGCTCAAGCTACCAAAGCAAGCAAAACCGGCATTTTTTGTACTAGCTCCTTGAGGTAGCATTCCTTTTTCTAAAATTAGAATCTTAGATTTTGGAAATCGCTGCCTTAACTGAATCGCACAACTAATACCAACTATACCACTACCAACAATAGTATAGTCTATTTGAGATAACCAGGTTTTTATTTCCCAATACGATAAATTCATAGTATAAAAAAAGCTCCTAAATTTAGGAGCTTTTTATTTAATCTTCAATTTCTTTTTTAATCTCAAAATCTTCCATAAACTTAGTGGTATAATTACCCGCTAAATAATCTGGATGCTCCATTAATTGTCTGTGAAATGGGATTGTTGTTTTAATTCCTTCGATAACAAACTCATCTAAAGCACGCTTCATTTTATTAATTGCCTCTTCTCTAGTTTGCGCTGTTGTAATAAGCTTCGCAATCATAGAGTCATAATTAGGCGGAATACTATAGCCTGCATAAACATGAGTATCTAATCGCACACCATGCCCACCTGGTGCATGCAATGTTGTTATCTTACCTGGTGAAGGTCTAAAATCGTTAAATGGATCTTCTGCATTGATTCTACATTCTATAGAATGTAAGTTTGGTGTATAATTTTTACCAGAAATTGGCACACCTGCTGCCACTAATATTTGCTCTCTTATTAAATCGAAATCAATAACTTGTTCTGTAATTGGGTGCTCTACCTGAATACGAGTATTCATCTCCATAAAATAGAAGTTTCTATGTTTATCTACTAAAAACTCTACAGTACCAGCACCTTCATATTTAATATATTCAGCAGCCTTAACAGCGGCTTTACCCATTTTGTCTCTCAATTTATCCGTCATAAAAGGAGAGGGTACTTCTTCAGTAAGTTTTTGATGACGTCTTTGAACAGAACAATCTCTTTCTGATAAATGACAAGCTGTTCCGCGAGAATCACCTACAATCTGAATTTCTATATGACGAGGCTCTTCAATAAGCTTCTCCATATACATATCATCGTTTCCAAATGCAGCTTTAGATTCTGCACGAGCAGATTCCCATGCGTTTTGAAGTTCTTCTGGTTTCCAAACGGCACGCATTCCTTTTCCACCACCACCTGCTGATGCCTTAAGCATTACAGGGTAACCAGTTTCTTTAGCAACTTTTTTACAGTCTTCGAAAGTTTCAATTATACCTTCGCTTCCAGGTACACATGGCACACCAGCTGCTTTCATTGTGGCTTTTGCATTGGCTTTATCACCCATTCGGTCAATCATCTCTTCAGATGCTCCAATGAATTTAATACCATGCTCTTCACATATTTTTGAAAACTTTGCGTTTTCAGACAAGAATCCGTAACCTGGATGAATAGCATCTGCATTAGTAATTTCTGCTGCTGCTATTATATTGGCAATTTTAAGATAAGATTCACTACTTGCTGGAGGTCCAATACATACCGCTTCATCTGCAAACTTCACATGTAAGCTTTCTGCGTCTGCTGTTGAATAAACGGCAACGGTTTTAATTCCCATCTCCTTACAGGTTCTAATAACACGTAGTGCTATTTCACCTCTATTGGCAATAAGTATTTTTTTAAACATAACTTTTAGGTATTTAAAATTTCAAATTCCAAATTCCAACATGTTGGGAATTATACTTTGGAATTTTAAATCGGGTTATGATGGATCTACCAAGAATAATGGTTGATCAAACTCTACTGGTGACGAATCATCAACAAGTACTTTTACAATTTTACCAGAAACCTCTGATTCTATTTCGTTGAATAATTTCATGGCTTCAATAACACAAAGCACATCACCTTCTTTAATCTCCGTACCTACTTCTACAAAAACAGGTTTATCTGGTGATGGTTTGCGATAAAATGTCCCAATGATTGGTGATTTTATTGTAATATATTTTGAATCTTCACTTGCTACTGCAGGTGTCGCAGGTGTTTCTGCTGCTGGTGCTGCAACTTGCACTGGCATTTGTTGTGCCATTGGTGCAGCCTGCATTGGTATTTGCTGTACGATAGTAGTGTCGCTTTCTGAACCTGTTCTAATGGTAATTTTAATGTCATCCATTTCTAACTTAACTTCGCTTGCACCAGACTTGGCTACAAATTTAATTAAGTTCTGAATTTCTTTTAAATCCATAATATTTTGTGTTTGTTAGTTAGTTTTTTGTTAGGAATTATAAGCCCATTTAAAATAAATTGAACCCCAAGTAAATCCACCACCAAAGGCAGCGAATACTATGTTATCACCTTTTTTAAGTTGTGATTCGTAATCAAATAAGAGTAGAGGTAAAGTCGCAGAAGTTGTATTACCATACTTCTGTATATTCATCATTACCTTTTTTTTATCTAAATCAATTCTATTGGCTGTAGCATCAATAATTCGCTTATTAGCCTGATGAGCTGCTAACCATGCTACATCATCGTTTGTAAGATTGTTTCTCTTTAATATTTTTTCGGCTACATCTGCCATATTAAAAACAGCATTTTTAAACACTGTTTTACCATCCTGAAAAACATAATGCTTTCCTTCATTATATGTATCTGCATTAATTGGATAGGAAGATCCACCGTAAGTTGCTTGTAAAAATTCCCTTCCTTCACCATTACTTCTTAATAATTCATCCTGTAAACCTAAGCCTTCTTCATTTGGCTCAAACAATACAGCACCTGCACCATCTCCAAAAATGATACATGTTGCTCTATCTTTGTAATTAATAAAGGATGAGTTTTTATCAGCTCCTATTAAAAGGATTTTTTTGTAACGACCCGATTCTATATATGCTGATGCTGTAGACATACCAAAAAGGAAACTAGAGCATGCTGCTTCTAAATCATAAGAAAATGCATTTACAGCTCCAATCTGAGTAGCTGTGTAAGCTGCTGTTGACGCAGCCTTCATGTCTGGTGTTGCAGTACAAACAATAACCAGTTCAATTTCTTTCGGGTCTAATCCTTTTTTCTGAATTAAATCTTCTGCTGCTTTTATTGCTAAAAACGATGTGCCTTTCCCTTCATCTTTAAGGATTCTACGTTCTTTAATACCTGTACGAGAGGTAATCCACTCGTCGTTAGTCTCAACCATAGTTTCTAATACTTTGTTTGATAAAACAAAGTCTGGAACATAGCCTCCGACAGCTGTAATTGCCGCTGTGATTTTACTCATTATTAGCTTTTAGATTAATTAAAAGTATGGAAAATTGATAAAAATGAATGATTTTTAATCAATTTTCGTCGTTTTTTGGCAAATAATTATGCAAATTAAGTGGTTTTTGCTCGATTCAGAAAATTATAACAAAAAAAACGCTCACAAGTGAGCGTTTTCTTATATGCATGCATAATACTTATGCTACATTTTCTTCTTCAACAGAGTTGTCAATTAGTACTTGACCTCTGTAATATAATTTTCCATCATGCCAATGTGCTCTATGGTATAAATGTGGCTCACCAGTTGTTGGGCAAGTTGCTATTTGAGGTACAGAAGCTTTATAATGTGTTCTTCTTTTATCTCTTCTTGTTTTTGATATTTTACGCTTTGGATGTGCCATTTTAAATGTTATTTATCCGTTAATAGTTTTTTTAAATTATTCCAACGAGGATCAATATCCTCCGATGATTTTGTTTTATTGCCCTCTCCTGGACTTAATTCTTCTAATTTTGAAAGTATGTCCGACTGTAATGTGCCATCTTCAATACCTGGATGAATTCGTTTAACTGGAACAGCCAGCACAACAAGTTCATATATATATTGTGCGACATTAATTTCATAATCACCATGCGGAACAATTAATATGTCTTCATTGTCATCGTTATACTCATTACCAAACTTTACAACCAATTTAAACTGGTCATCAATAGCTTGATTATAAGGCTCATTAGTAATATCGCAATTAAGATTTATCAATCCCGTAGATAAAAAATACAACTCTAAAAAAGTTGATTTCTTTTCTAACTTAAGATCAATTTTTACATCAACCGCGTTAAACTCATCATACTCAAAATTCTGAAAGAACGTATTATCAATTTGATAATCAAAATGATGCTCTCCGACTTTTAATCCTATAAAAGGAATTATATAATCTTTTAATGCCTTCATTATCACACTCATTTTGAGCCTGCAAATATATAAATTTTTAATTATTTAGCAGCTAGATATTAACAATTTTTGTTTACAACTATCTAGATGCTTTTTTTAATGGGTTTTTGCCGTAATAATTATAGTCTTCTCTATTTCTAAATATTTGAATTGCAGCATAAATAGCATGCTTCATAGAACTTTCATCCGCAATACCTTTGCCTGCGATTTCATAAGCCGTACCATGATCTGGTGATGTTCTTATCTTTTCTAAACCAGCAGTATAGTTAACGCCTTGCCCAAAAGCAATAGTTTTAAACGGAATTAAACCCTGGTCATGATATGATGCGATGATTGCATCAAAGTTTTTGTAAGTATTAGAACCAAAAAAGCTATCCGCAGAATAAGGCCCATAAACTAAATGGCCTGTAGCCTTTATTTTTTCAAGTGTTGGTTTTAACACTGTATCGTCTTCATTACCTATAACTCCATTATCACCTGCATGTGGATTTATGGCTAAAACAGCAACTTTGGGTTTACTAATACCAAAGTCTTGCCTTAATGACTTTGTAACTGTGGCTATCTTTTCTATAATAAGATCTTCGGTTATAGAATTACTAGCATCTTTTAAAGGAACGTGATCTGTTAAAAGTCCAACACGCAAGCCTTCCGACACCATAAACATTAGACTCTTCCCATTTAAAGCTTTGGCTAAATAGTCTGTATGGCCGGGAAAATTAAATTTATCGGACTGAATATTATGCTTATTAATAGGAGCGGTAACCAAGACATCAATGATTCCATCCTTTAAAGATTTGGTCGCTGCTTCTAGAGATTTTATTGAATATTCACCTATTTTATTATCTACTTTACCAAACTCAATTTTTACAGGTTCCTTCCATACGTTAACTACATTCACCTTCCCATGAACCAGTTTTTCTGGAGTATCAATGTTGAAAAAGTTGATTTTACTCTGAAAATGATTCTTAAAAAACTGCATGGTCTTACCTGATGCAAAAATAACAGGTGTGCTTAATTCTAATGATCTAGGATCTTCGTAGGTTTTTATAATGATTTCTGGTCCTATACCATTAAGGTCACCGACAGAAATACCAACAATTATCTTTTCTTCTTTTCTCATATAAATGCGCTATCCTATTTTTTTATTAAAATTGATAATTGGCGTGCAATATGTATTTAACTTTGCGATTACAAATTTAACTCAAATTATGCATTATACCTTTGTAATGCTGTATAACTTGGATTGACTAATAAAACACAATATATGTTTACAGGTATTATTGAAGATTTAGGAACAATTGAAAAACTAGTTAAAGATGGTGGAAATCTTAATATCACAGTAAACACCTCTATTACTAGCGAATTAAAAATTGATCAAAGTGTTGCTCACAATGGTGTTTGCTTAACTGTTGTTGGTATTAATGGCAATTCTTATACCGTTACTGCAATACAAGAAACTCTAGATAAAACAAATCTAGGGTTACTTTCTGAAAACAATCTTATAAATATAGAGCGCGCCATGAAACTCGGTGACCGTTTAGACGGCCATATTGTTCAAGGTCATGTAGATCAAACAGCAACCTGTATAAACATCTTAGAGGAAGATGGCAGTTGGATTTTTACGTTTGAGTACGACAAAACCCTCAACAATATAACTATCGAAAAAGGCTCAATTACAGTAAATGGAGTGAGTCTAACAGTTGTAAATTCTGATATCAATAGTTTTTCAGTAGCTATAATTCCATATACTTATAACCACACAACTTTTAAAAATTTAAAAATAGAAGATACTGTTAATTTAGAATTTGATGTTATTGGGAAATACGTAAAGCGCCTTAATGACCTTAGAAGCTAGACAACTTGTTTTGAAATTTTGTGAACTTTGTAAGCGCCATAAATTAATGCCGCAACAAATAAAACAATAATACCATTATCAATAGGAAGGCCTGGAGGAGGAGGAGGCATTGGCGGAGGAGGTGTACTACCTTGAGCCATAGATATAAAACCTATGAAAAAAAATAAGATTGAGGCCAACATATTCTTGCTATGCATGCTATTAGTTAATGTGTAAAAGTATAAAAAAAACCGAGCTAACAAAATTAATTCAATTAAAAAACGTCTTTAAACGGTAAATATTATCGACGAACTACTTAAAATGTGGCAAATTAGGGAAGAAACTCACATTTCTTGTTAACATTTAACGCAAATATAATATTATTACGATTATAATAAACGCTCAAGACATTAAAAAAGTATTTAAATATTTCATTAATTAATTTTTATGTGAAATAAGCATTTTATTATAATGAAACTCTTCGTTGAAGTGTACTTTACCTAACTAAATAACATTGAGCTTTAGAACTGATTTTCTTTGTTATCTGGATTCAAATTTATTTAACTGAATACGAATACATATTTTCGAAATGATTATGTACTGACATTATTTGATTCGCAATAGAATTCCCTATAGACATGTCTTTACTTATAACATTGATTTCTATTTCAATATTTTCTTTATACACTGCAACTTTTTTTACACTAAATCTACCATTTAAGAAAAACACATCTAAACCGTTTTGTTCATCTTGTAGGTATAAATCAAACTCTCCGCTAAGCCAGTTTAAAAACTTATCGTAAAGCAGGTTGCTTGCAAAGGATTCTCTTTGAATCCATTGGTGATAAGGATTAACAAATGAAATATCTTTTTCTTTAGTCATAACAACATCATATTTCATTTATATCAATTTTCTAGTTTTTAGTATTTTAAGCTTATCATTTTTATTCATAATGATAAAGTGTGTAATCCCATTGATTACAATCTTTTTAATAGCTTTTGCTTCATTATCATTAAAATAGCTGGCATCATTACTGTACTCAAACTTCATATTTTTATTACCTAGCAATACATAGTTCCTTGAGGTATCATAACGAATCGTTTCTACCTCAGCATCAAACACGTTCCCTACACCAAAAATGTCTAAATAACCATCGTTGTTAATATCATGTGCTTCCACACATAGAGTTGGGCTAAATTGGGCATGCTTCGGTAATTTCTTAATCTCAAAATTGCCATTTCCGTTGTTCATTAAAATAATTGATTGGAAATTAGAAGCAGTTAAATGTGTTGCTCTGCTTAATTCGCTTTCCCCATAAATATCAATAATATTTGAAGCTGCGAATTCTTTATAAGTCTTTATTTTGTTATTTATAAACGTATTTTGTTCTGAAGAACATTGCTTACCTCTAACAGGAATTAACTCCCCTGTTTTTGAAACTTTACTAAGAATTATATCTAAAGACGAATTACTATCAAAATCATCTGCATAGACATGGAGTGGTTTTTCTTCACTTGGATGAAACTTATTGTTTTCTCCCCAATTACCGATGATGTAATCTTTAAAACCATCGTTGTCTAAATCTACTTCCTTGATGGTTTGGTACCAACCGTTTAAATCTTTTAATTCTGGTAATTCTCGTTTAGCAAAATGGGCATTATTATTTTCAAAAACAGTTATTGGCATCCATTCTCCAACAACTATGAGATCTTCATCACCATCGTTATCATAATCCGTAAAAACAGCCTCATTAACCATTTTTAATACTGATATCTCACTAATACGTTCTGCCGTAACATCCTTAAAATTACCGTTTTGGTTTTCTAGCAAATATGATGTGTCTGAAAGCGGATACTTACCATGTTGCACTCTACTACCAACGAAAATATCCATATCTCCATCTTTATCGTAATCTGCACTTGTAATACCTTTGGTGTTTGAAAGAATATTTGGTAATCTATTTGATTTTTTAAATTTCCCGCCACCATTATTTATATACAGTCTGTCTAGCAATAATGGACTGTTTTGCTCAACTTCATAACCACCAGATGCAACATAAAGGTCCATGTCATTATCATTGTCTACATCAATAAATATGGCATTAGTGTCTTCATATATTTTATCAGACTCAAATAACATTTCATTACTGCTTGTAAATTGTCCATCTTTATTTTGAATGAAAAGTGATCCTTTTTCATTTTTAGAATTTCCAACAAAGAAATCATCTAAACCATCATTATTAACATCAGCCACAGCTAAAGGGGTACTAATTTCTGATTGCTTTTGAGGAAGTAAAAGTTGCAACTTAAAATCGTTAAAATTGTTTTCTACTTGTTTATAGTCTATACCAAATGTGTTTGGATCTACTGTTTCAAACAATGTATTAGATTTTGTTTTTTCCTCTTTAGTAGGTATTGCATTCTTATAATTTAGACTTACATTATTGTTGGCCTCAACATTAGTGAATAGTTGTTGCTTTTTATTAGACCAGATTACCCTTACACTATCAATTTTTGTTCTTTCCTCTAACCCAAAATACAACTTGCTGGTAACTGAAGATTGATAACCTCTACTAACAAAAAGTGTTTTTGATTGTTGCAATCCTTCCGAATAGATATTGACGGTTGTCCCAATTCCTGATGCATTGTTTTCTGGTCCTTTAAAAGAAAAAGAGATATAGTTATTAATAGCGTTGTTTTTGTAAATGGAAGCCTCTTCAGATTGATTATTAACAATAAGATCTAAATCACCATCATTGTCTAAATCGGCATATACTGCTCCACAGGAATTAATTTTTACGTCTAATCCCCATTTTTGGGTAGTGTTGGTAAATGTTAAGTCTTTATTATTACTGAAAGCATAATTACTCAATTTCGTTGAAGGCATCATATCTATAGCCTGTTCTAAGGATACCTTTTTACGATTTTGAATATTAGCTTTCATCTGATTCCTAAAATCTTGATTAGACAAATCATTTTCAATACCGTTAGTAATAAACAAGTCATTATAACCATCATTATCAAAATCTGCAATTAATGGAGCCCAACTCCAATCGGTCTTTGCAATTCCGGCTAATTGCCCAATTTCACTAAAAGCACTATTGCCATTATTAAGTTGTAACATGTTAGACATGTATTGATGATGATAGCCAGCATCTACCAATAAATTAAAGTTTTCAGTGCTCATTGCTGCCATATTCTCTTTACTACGAATATGATCTTCGGCTAACATATCTAAAACAATTAAATCTGGTTTTAAATCGTTATTGATATCTGCAAAATCAGATCCCATACTATTAGCAGAAATATGCTTAAAATGGTCTAGAATTTCATCTTTAAACTTTCCGTTGCCTTTATTTATATATAGAAAATCGGGTTCTAGAAAATCGTTAGCTACATAAATGTCTAACAGATTATCATTGTTAAAATCACCTATAGAAGCACTAAGTCCCCAAGCTTTATTTTCTATACCAGCTTCTATTGTAATGTTAGAAAAACGATGACCATCATTTCTAAATAATTGATCTGAATTATAAGGCTCCTTAATCTCCTGAACACGAGGATCTATATGCGTGTTATTTCTAAAATCTTGACGATGATTTACCAAATACATATCTAAATCATTGTCGTTATCATAATCAAAAAAATAGGCTTGTGTAGAAAACCCAAAATGATCTAAGCCATATTCTGAAGCACTTTCCATAAATGTTTCATCTTTTTGATTGATGTAAAGTTTGTTTTTTCTGAGCTCATGATTATCTAAAGAACCCGATTTGCACACATATATATCTAGCCATCCATCGTTATTAATATCTATCATAGATACACCTGTTGTCCAACCATTATCATCTATAGTATTAGAACTAACGGTTATGTCTTTAAACTCGAGATTCCCTTTATTTACATATAATTTATTGGTTTCTTGATTTGAAGAAAAATATAAATCATCTAGTCCATCATTATTAATATCTCCAACTGCTACACCAGCACCATTATAGATATAAGAGTAATTTAAAAAATTAAAATAAAGATTTTCGGTGACGTTATTTGCAAAGTGAATATTAGTATGATTGTTATCTACTTTTTGGAATAACGTTGAGCTAACAGTTTCTTTTTCAGTTTTAGAACAGCTGCTAAAAACAACAATTAATAATAAACAAAATCGTTTAACGTAATACATATGTATCTATAAGTTTCATAATATAATTATGATAATAATTTAATGCAAATTTTCTGTTTTTATGTGATTTACTAAATTATCTATAGGTCTTCTAATATAATTAGAGCCTTTTAACCCCCTTTTTTCTAATGCTATTTCAATGTACTTTTTCCCATGGAATGCTATAGAACCAACAAAATGCAGAGGTACTGTCTTTAACTCTTCATTATATTGCATTATGTGTTTCTCTACAAAGAGATCCATCCCGTCTATTAATATTTTTTCTATAAATGGATGTTCCTTATTTTCGAATAAAAACCTAGCAAATTCAGCTAAATATTTATTAGGAGTGGAGGGCTGATATAGTTTTTTAACTACATTTTTTACGTTTAAATTAAACTGTTTTTCAAAAGAAAACTTTATTTCGTCTGGCATTTCCTTATAGAAATAGGCTCTTAAAAGTTCTTTGCCAAAGTAATTACCGCTTCCTTCATCCATAACAATATAACCTAATGAAGGCGTCTTTAAATGAACAGAATCGCCATCATAGAAACAGCAATTAGAGCCAGTGCCTAGAATGCAAACTACTGCAGGCTCACTCGTTGTTGCGTAAACGGCTGCCATAATATCTTCATTCGTAGTGGTATTTGCTTTTTCGAAAAATGAGGTTAATACTTTATCTACTTTTTTTTGATTCTTTTTAGTTCCACAACCTGCACCAAAAAAATGTATTGAAGTTACTAGTTCTTTATATTTTGCAAGCTCTACATCATCATAGATGATTTTTTTAAGTGCTTTTTTTGAAAGTATTGCTGGGTTTAACCCTTTTGTTCGAATTCTTATTGGGCTTTCAATTTCGCTTTTATATAAAATCCAGTCGCACTTTGTAGATCCACTATCAGCTATTAATAACATACGTTGTGTTTTAGGCGCTTAAGTTTAATTGATTGTCTTTAATTTTAGAAAGAAGTTCTTTAACAGAGTTCTTTCCTATTTCAAATCCCTTTTCGTGATGACAACTATTTACACTTACTCTTTTTTGTTTATTAATATATATGATGGGTATACCACCACTTATAAAATTTTCTAAATGTCCACATTCTTTTGGAAGGAATGTTCTTTTGATAGAGGAGAAAATTAAGCCATCTATAATGTTACTCTTAGATAAAAGGTTAGAATACTCAACCTCTTTATTAAAGTCATTACAAGACTGATATGCCATAATTCTGTAATCATTTCTCGAAGATTCTTCGGTAATTCCATTTAAAGACTCTAAAAAAAAATCATCTTTTAAATCTGGAAGTATAATACCCAAAATGTAACTCCTCTTATTTTTTAAGGCAGAAGCATGAATATTTGGTTTGTAGTTTAAAGCTTTAGCTGTTTTTACAACTTTAGTTTTAGTCTTAATACTTATTTCGGAACTATTATTTAATGCTTTAGAGACCGTAGAAACTGACAAATTTAAAACAGACCCTATATATTTTAATGTAATGCTATTAGTTCTCATATATCATTACTGCATTAAATAATTTGTTTTGCAAAAGTTCAAAAGATTCTTTAGAGACTCAACAATTACTAATTCTGTATCAATAACAGGTTCGTTAAGAAGTAACAAAATTGCACTTGCTTTATCATGTTCAATCTGTGTTATTTTTTTATTAGTAATTGCTTCAAATAATATTTTTGACGCATAAGATAAATTTCTAGACAATG
>NZ_JADGDZ010000029.1:3607-34700 GCF_016744625.1 Winogradskyella sp. | reverse complement strand
CATATTATCAATCTTCTAAAGATTGGGATGATTCACCTATAGTTGTTAATGGAGCATCTAATGTATTTGTTAAGATCTTAGAAGAAAAAGGAAAACATTCGAGATCCATTTTTGGTGTTCAAGATTTACCCAGAAATTTCGGTGTTGGTTTAACAGCAACATTTACTATAAAAACATAAAAAATGCTAAAGATTCACCATTTAAGAAATGCCACAATGATTGTGGAAACAGAGAAAGATGTCATTTTAATTGATCCAATGTTAGGAGATCAAGGCTTCATGCCTTCTTTTACTTTATTCAGACACAAGGCAAGAAGAAACCCAACAGTTCCGCTTCCTACAAATGCTAATTTAATATTAGAAAAAGTAACACATTGCCTAATAACACATCAACACCCAGATCACATTGATAGTAAAGGAGTTGAATTCTTAATCAAAAAAAACATTCCTATTACGTGTAGTGTAAGGGACGAAAAAGCGCTTAAGAAGAGAGGACTAAATGTTGTTCAATCATTGAAATACTGGGAGAAACAAATGTTTTTAGGAGGAACCATTGAAGGTATACCTGCAAAACATGGTTACGGATTTGTGGCAAAACCCATGGGTAATGTAATTGGGTTTTACATAAAACTACCCAATCAAAAATCTATCTACCTCAGTTCTGATACTATTTACACCACTTCAGTAGATAAAGTTTTAAAAAATTATCGTCCTGATATTAGTGTTTTAGCTTGTGGCGCGGCTCAATTCGATTTATTTAAACAACTTATTATGAATGTAGATGATATTTTAAAGTTTGTAAAGAACACTTCAGGAAAAGTTATCGCGAACCATATGGAATCAATAAATCATTGTCCATTAACTAGAAAAGAGTTAAAAAAAATATTAATAAATAACAACTTAATGGATAATGTTTTAATTCCTGAAGATGGAAAAATAATGGTTATGGATTAATCAACAGGATATAATAAATAGAAAAACTAACAATTATGGCTAAAAACTTTGCAGAAATAGCTTTTACTGAAGCAGTCAAAAAATTACAGGAAAAACATGGTAGTCGGAACAGTTATGAACGCATGGGGAAATTTAGCGTAATTGATGGATTAACAAATAATGAAATATCATTTATTGAAAATCGTGACAGTTTTTATTTAGCTTCAATTGGAGTTAAAAAGTTTCCTTATGTACAACATCGTGGCGGCCCAAAGGGCTTCTTAAAAGTATTAAGCCCCAAAAGAATAGGCTTTATAGATTTTATTGGAAACAAGCAATATGTTTCTGTAGGTAATATGGCAACAAATAATAACGTGTCTCTTATTATAATTGATTATCCTACAAGAACTCGGCTTAAAATATTTGCCAAATCCGAAGTTATAGAACTCAAGGATAATCCTGAATTATACCAACAATTAAATCTACAAGATTATAAATTTCGACCTGAACGAATGATGGTATTTCATATAGAAGCTTATGATTGGAATTGTCCTCAACACATTAAACCCCGTTATACGGTTGAAGAAATAAACGAAGCATTTTTACCTCAAAAAGATTATATAGCAAAACTTGAAGCAGAAATATTAGAATTGAAAAAACAAATAAAACAATAAAACCACATTCAAAATGAAAATAGCAATCAACGGAATGGGACGCATAGGAAGAGCTGCCCTTAAAGTAATTTTAGATTCACCAAAACTTGAATTAGTAGCTGTAAACGATATTGTTTCGATAGAAAATATAGCATACCTAATCAAATACGATTCGGTTTACGGTATTTATGAAAAGGAAGTGTCGCACGACGATAACAATCTTATTGTAGAAGGAAAAAAAATTCAGTTCAATTCAATACGCAATCCCGAAGAATTACCTTGGAAAGAAAACAATATTGACCTTGTCATTGAGAGTACAGGATTTTTCACCTCTAGTGAAGATGCGGAAAAACATATTAAAGCTGGTGCAAAAACAGTCATAATTTCTGCTCCTACTAAAAGTGGAGATATTCCTACTGTAGTACATGGCGTAAATACAGAAGATGGTAAGACCAAAGTTTTTTCTTGTGCAAGCTGTACAACAAATAATATTAGCCCAGTAGTTGAAGTTTTAGGTCGCAGAATAGGAATTAAAAAAGCTATAATGACGACAGTTCATGCCTATACAGCTTCACAAGGCATTGTTGATGCTCCTTCAAAAAAGAACTTTAGAATGGGAAGAGCAGGTGCTACAAATATTATACCTACATCAACAGGCGCAGCAATTGCAACAACCAAAGCTTTACCAGAATATGAGGGGAAATTTGATGGTGTAGCGCTTCGTGTTCCTATTCCTGTTGGATCTATTTCAGATTTAACTTTTGTGACAGAACGACCAGTAACCATAGAAGAGGTAAATACAATTTTTGATGAGGAATCAAAAACAAGTCGGTATAAAAATATATTGACCACAACAACAGAACCAATAGTATCCTCTGACATTGTAAAGAGTCCGTTTGCTTCTACCATTGATTTGAATATGACAAGAGTTGTGGATGGAGATTTACTAAAAGTAATGACTTGGTACGATAATGAATGGGGATTTACCAATCAGATGATACGCCAGATTCTAGAAATGCAATACTAGATAAAAAAATTTCTAAATATAAAAAAGCCTTACAGAGATGTAAGGCTTTCATCTTATTGGTGGTCCCACGAGGACTCGAACCTCGGACCACCTGATTATGAGTCAGGTGCTCTAACCAACTGAGCTATAGGACCAATTGACTATTGTCAATAGCTTTATTACTAAAGCGTGTGCAATATTACTACATATTTTAAAACTCTACAAGAAAAACAAATCGTTTTAGCCCTTAATTTCTTGGCATAATTCCACCAAAACACCATTTGTGGATTTTGGATGTAAAAAAGCGATTAGCTTATTGTCTGCACCTTTCTTTGGTGCTTTATGTATCATTGTAAAACCCTCTTTAGTTAATCTTTTAATTTCTTTTTCAATATTATCTACTGCAAAGGCAATATGGTGAATTCCCTCTCCTTTCTTTTCAATGAATTTAGCTATTGGACTATTCTCATTAGTCGCCTGAAGCAATTCTATTTTATTGGGTCCGCACTTAAAAAAAGAAGTTTTCACCCCTTCACTTTCTACTTCTTCAAGTTTATAATGTTCTTTTCCAAATAACGACGCAAAAAGGTCATTTGAACTGTCTATATCTTTTACCGCAATACCTATGTGCTCTATTTTTCTCATCTTGGCTTCAATTTTGTAGAGTAAAAATAAGATAATCCTTAAATATCATCTACTTTTGCAGGTGATTAGTTATAATAGTCATCATGGAAGAATTTACACAGAGGCAGAAAAAAATAGGAGGTATACTCCAACAAGACTTGGCGGATGTTTTACAAAAAGCAGCAGCTGATGGTGGTTTACGAGGTGTTATCATTTCAGTTAGTAAAGTGAATGTGACTACAGATTTGTCAATGGCTAAGGTTTACTTAAGCATATTTCCAAACAAAGAAGCGCAGCCTTTATTGGAGGGTATTCGATCTAATAAGCCCTTAATTAGACATGAGTTAGCACAACGTACACGACATCAATTAAGGCGTATGCCACAACTTGAATTTTTTATAGACGACTCACTAGAATATATTGATGGTATTGAGCGTTCACTTAAAGGAAAAGATAATCCTCTTGAAAACCCAGATTTATTAGGTAAGCGAAAAAAATCTTAATTGAATTTTCCTTTATATATAGCAAAACGTTATCTGTTTTCTAAAAGCAGTAATAATGCTATAAATATAATGACACTCATTGCATCAGGTGGTGTTATCATTGCTTCAGCAGCTTTATTTATTGTCTTATCTGTTTTTGCAGGACTGAAAGATTTCAGCCTTCAGTTCTCATCTTTTGTAGATCCAGATTTAAAATTAATGCCTACAGAAGGGAAATCGTTTCTATTTTCTGAAGACGATATATCAAATTTGAATACTATAGAGGGAATCGCCTCATATTCTAAAATCATTGAAGAGCGCATTATCATAAAGTCTGATAACAAGAATCTTCTTGCAACTTTAAAAGGTGTAGATTCAAACTACTTAAAAGTTACCAACATTGATTCTATGGTCACCAAAGGCAATTGGATTTCACCCAAGAGTAACGATGTGGTTTCTGGTTGGGGAATTTCTAATAATCTATCTTTTGGTATATTTAATTACCTGAAGCCTTTATCACTTTATGTCCCAAAACCAGGAAGAGGACAGGCAAGTTCTATAGAGGGTTATTATAATTCTGAATATGTCAACAATGTTGGGCTTTTTGATATTAATGAACAATTAAATAATAAATATGTTTTTGCAGATATCAACTTAGCAAAATCATTATTAAACTATAAAGAAAATCAAGTCAGTGCTATAGAATTAAAGCTAGAAAATAATATTGATCAGTCTGAAACTAGAGTGCAATTAGAAAGTGCTTTTCCTAATAGATTTATAATTAAAAATAGAGCACAACTAAATGATGCTTTATTCAAAATGTTGAATACCGAAAACTTAGCTATTTACCTCATATTTACCTTAGTAATCATTATTGCTTTATTCAATGTTATTGGAGCTATTATTATGATGATTTTAGACAAAAAGAAGTCACTTAACACGCTATTTAATCTAGGTACAGAGCCAAAATCAATTAAGTCTATTTTCTTTTGGCAAGGCAGTTTAATGACTATTGTAAGTGGAATTATTGGTGTTACAATTGGTCTGTTAATTGTCCTTTTACAACAATCTTTTGATTTAGTAATGCTAACACCCGAGTTGCCTTATCCCGTTAGGTTGAACTTCTTAAATATTCTTATTGTATTGGCAACAATCTTTGCCTTAGGAATTATTGCGTCAAGAATAGCATCTCAACGCATCACAAAACAATTAATTCAGTCTTAAGAAGTAAACTGGTGATCAGAAAATTTCTCTAAAACCTCATCAAAAGCGGCGAACACATCTTTAGAATCATCACTAGTTACCATTTTCATTCGGTATTCTTTAAAGTGCGGAATACCTTTAAAATAGTTTGTGTAATGCCTTCTGGTTTCAAAAACACCAAGAATTTCACCTTTCCAATCTATAGACATTTGCAAATGACGTCTTGCGGCTTCAATACGTTCTGCTAGAGAAATTGGAGCTAAATGCTCACCTGTTTCAAAAAAATGTTTTACCTGTTTAAAAAACCAAGGATTACCAATAGACGCTCGTCCAATCATGGCGCCATCTAGTCCATAACTATCTCGCATTTCAGCAGCACGTTCTGGTGTATTAATGTCTCCATTTCCAAAAACAGGAATATGCATGCGTGGATTATTTTTAACCTCTGCTATAGGCTTCCAATTAGCATCCCCTTTATACATTTGAGCTCTGGTTCTACCGTGAATAGCAATGGCTTTACAACCCACATCTTGTAAACGTTCAGCAACTTCAACGATTTTTATAGAATCATGATCCCAACCTAATCTAGTTTTAACTGTGACTGGTAAATTGGTTCGTTTTACCATTTCTGCAGTGAGCTTTTCCATTAAGCAGATGTCCTTTAAAATTCCTGCTCCAGCTCCTTTTGAAACTACTTTCTTAACAGGGCAACCAAAGTTGATATCAATAATATCTGGGTTTGACTTTTCTACAATGTCAATAGTCTGCAACATACTTTCCATGTTAGCTCCAAAAATCTGAATACCAACTGGTCGTTCTTTCTCATAGATATCTAATTTCATAACGCTTTTTGCCGCATTACGAATTAAGCCTTCGCTAGACACAAACTCAGTATAAACCACATCTGCACCTTGCTCTTTACACAACGCTCTAAAAGGTGGGTCGCTAACATCTTCCATAGGTGCTAAAAGCAGTGGAAAGTCTGGTAATTCTATGTTGCCTATTTTAACCAAGTTTTAAATTTTGATGCAAAGCTAAGTTATTTTAAAATATTAGTTAGAACTACTGGTTTTAGGATAGACATAATTTAAAACCCATAACCCATAAAATCCTAGAATGAATTCTCCCAAAATTCCAAAAACATAGGCGAAGGTTGGAGTGCCATCTATTACTATGCTTAACAATCTTCCTGTGGCTAGAGCAAGCATGAAAATAGTGTTGGTAACTAAAGCAAACTTTAAATAATTGGTTCTAAAAATACCCAAAACCCATAATACAGAAAAGCCCAAATACAATCCCATTACGGCTTTGAAGAAATTTTGCTCATCTATAGTTCCTAAATAAATATTGAACTGTGAGCTTGGATTAAAACCATAAATAAACGCAACAGGAACCACAATTAACACAGAAATAATTAGATGTATTTTCGTGATGAAACCCTGTTTTGATTTTAACATTAGAATTTTACTTTCGTTTCCACTATTTCCTCTCCTCGTTTTACAGTAATATCCGCTTCATCTCCTTTATCGAAAACAGATAATGCTCTCATATAACTCATCATATCTGTAATCGTACTATCTCCCAATTTCAATACCACATCGCCTTTTTGTATGCCTGCATTAAACGCTGGAGTATCTTCACGAGTTCCGTCAATTCGCATACCTTTTCCATCATACAAATAATCTGGTACCACTCCCAAACCTACTTTAAAGCGAGGTGTTTCATCGCTTTCATTTTTAGTTTTTCTAAAGGCTAATTCGCCATTATCATCTAAGTCATTAATAATATTATAGATATAATCAGAAATTAAATTCATTCCAACATAATTCAGTTTTTCAGAATCATCTCCTGGTTTATGATAATCTTCATGCTGACCAGTAAAGAAATGTAACACGGGAATATCAATTAAATAAAACGATGTGTGGTCACTAGGTCCTACTCCACTTTCGTTTTCTACTAGTTTAAATTTATCATTATTAGATTTCAAGGTTTGCTTAAACATTGGAGAGGTTCCTGTACCATAAACAGCCAATGTGCTATCTGCTTTCATACGACCCACCATATCCATGTTAATCATATAGTTGATAGATTCGGCTTCTATTGTTGGATTTTTAGAGAAATAATTAGAACCCAATAATCCCATTTCTTCTCCAGAAAATGACATAAATAAATAGTTGTTTTTATCCTTACCCTTAGATTGGTCGTTCTTAATTTTTAAGCGGCTTGCGAGATTGAGTAATACAGCAACTCCACTCGCATTGTCATCTGCTCCATTATGAACCGCTTTATCTTTTCCTCTATATAAGGAGCCTTCACCACCAAATCCTAGATGGTCGTAATGTGCACCAATTACAATTGTTGTATTAGCGTTGTTATCTATAAACCCGATGATATTATTTCCCGTAATTGTACTGTCTGCATTGGTTGTAAATACAACTTCACTATGAGGATCTGTTTTCGGTTTAAACGAAAACGATTGTAAATATTCTTCGGTTCCTTTAGGTTGTAAACCTATAGCCTTAAAGCGCTCAACAATATATTCTGCGGCCAAAGTCTCGCCTTGAGTTCCGGTTTGTCTTCCCTCTAATTTGTCATCTGCCAAAAAAGCAACATCTTCCTTTATTCTATTTTCAGCAACTTTAGGTTCGTTTTTACATGATAGAAATCCTATTAAAACAAACAAAAACATTAATTTTTTCATGTGTAAATCTTATTTTTGCGCAAAATTAGGCATTAAAAGCCATTTATTATAATTCTTTATTATGAACAGATTAGCGGTTATACTTATTGTACTGATTACATTTTCGGCATGTAAAAATGAACCTTCAAAGACCTCGGATACAACAACTGAAACAATATTAAATACTGATGAAACAAAAAAACCTTTAATCTATCCAGAAGAGACCCATTTTAAATCCTTAAGACAAGTAACATTTGGAGGTGATAATGCTGAAGCTTATTGGAGTTTTGATGACAAACAATTGGTTTTTCAATCTAATAATGCCAAATGGAACGTGGGATGCGATCAAATGTTTTTAATGAATGCTAACGAAACATTTACAGACAGTATTGCGCCTCCAATGCTAAGCACAGGAAAAGGACGTACAACATGTGCTTATTTTTTACCAGGCAATAAACATATTATTTATGCTTCGACACATTTGGGTGATGACAAGTGTCCAGACACACCATTACGTAAAAATGGAAAATATATCTGGCCAATCTATGATAGCTATGACATCTTTGTTGCTGATCTAGAAGGTAACATTGTAAAGCAATTAACTAATGAGGTTGGTTATGATGCTGAACCAACAGTCTCTCCAAAAGGTGATAAAATTGTGTTTACCTCAACACGAAGTGGTGATTTAGAATTATACACCATGAATATTGATGGTAGTGAAGTAAAACAAATTACTAACGAATTGGGTTACGATGGTGGAGCTTTCTTTTCACCAGATGGCACTAAATTAATCTTCCGTTCGTCACGTCCTAAAACAGAAAAAGAAATTAAAGACTACAAAGATTTGTTAGCTGAAGGCTTGGTTGAACCAACAGAAATGGAACTTTACATTTGTAATGCTGATGGTTCTGACTTAAGACAATTAACTGACTTAGGTAATGCAAACTGGAGTCCATTTTTTCATCCTTCTGGTGATAAAATCTTATTCTCTTCTAATTTTGAAGCTGAACGTGGTTTTCCTTTCAATCTCTATTTGATAGATATTGATGGTAAGAATTTAAAACGCATTACACATGGAGAAACGTTTGACGCTTTTCCTGTTTTTTCTAATGATGGTAAACATTTAGCGTTTTCTTCTAACCGTAATAATGGTGGTGGACGTGATACTAATCTTTTTATTGCTGAGTGGCAAGACTAACAAACTTCTTTGCAAAAAGGAATCTCTTTATTAGTTTAAATCTTTAAGTCTGCTCCGTTCTTCTGCATCTGTAGCACGCTCGTTGGTACTAAGTTTAGTGTTTCCAAAGTTGTAACGAAAACCAAGTTTAATGTATCTATTATCTGAATCTACAAAACTAGAACTCGATTGATTTCTGTAGCTCAGTGAAGTATCATAATCTTGAAAATTAAATAAGTCTTCTACTGATAACGATATTATTCCTTTTTTATTAAAAATGGACTTCGTAATACTGAACTCTGACACCAACCTGTCTTCAACGATTTGAAGTTGTTGAACATTTTTACCAACCCAAGTAAGCGTTAAACTTATGTTTAAGCTTCTATCTTCTAGCATTGATAAACTATTTTGTAAAACACTATAATTAGACCATTGACTTAATTCCACAAACCCATCTCCAAAATTAGCTTCTTCTGTAATGTTATAGAAAGAGGTAACAAAATATAAACTCCACTTATTTGTTGGAGAATAAATAAATTCAAAATCGAAACCATAATCTACCTTTTTATCAAGGTTGGTTGGTGTATAAGCAATGACATTTGTATTGTTATCTTGTCGAGGTAACTCTATGATGTCACCATCAAAATTTGCATAGTATGCTGCAACAGTGAAGTACTCTAAAAAGTTTGTTGCTACTCTGTAAGAATCCCTATATGTTGGAATTAAATTTGGATTACCCAACACGATGGTATTTTCATTAATAAAAAATGTAAATGGATTTAAATCCGTATAGCTAGGTCTTGTTATACTGCGCTTGTAGCTTCCTGTTAAATTAACATCTTCTGTTATTTGATATGATAAACTTGCGTTTGGAAACCAATTTAAATATTCCTGTGTATTTATTTCACTTAGTGTTAGAGATTCTCCTTCAATATTAGTTTGTTCAATCCTTAAGCCTAAATTTAAATCCCATTTCTCCCAAGATTTACTATAGTTAGTATAAGCCGCAAATACGTTTTCATTATATTTAAACGCGTCTGTGTTATCGGTATTTATCACTTCAGATTCGCCAATAATATCTACTCTTGTGATATCGCTATCTGTATTTACGTTTGAATATTTTACACCTGCATCAAAACTAGAAGACTCATCAATGGGTAAACTATAATCTGCTTTTCCCGTAATAATCTGTGTGTCTTGATTGGCAAGTGTGTTAAACTCGGAACTGTCTTCGAATATATTATTCTGATCAAAGAAGTTACTTAATACTTTCTGATTTCGCTTATAATTATATGTTGTATAGTGTGCATTAAAAGTAAGTTTCGCATTATTTTCAAAATCATGCTTAAAAATAAAGTCAGAGCCAATATTGTATTTGTTATCTCTAGATAAATTATCAGCCGTAAAACGTTCTTCAAAAACTGAATCTTCATCAAAAATATCGGTATTATTTCTAATCTTATATTTAAAATATGGAGTATATAAACCTGTACTCGTAAGACTTAAAGTGTTTTTATCATCAATGTAATAATCAAAGTTGAGGTTGAGATTATGGGTTTCGGACCATGTATTTCGGTTGACACCAGAACTCCATATTTGGTCTATTTGGTTCGCGTTATCAAGGAAGTTAACTCTATCATCCTGATCTCTATTAATCTTTTGATTGGTGTAACTATAATTTAAATTTAGGTTGATTTTATCATTTTTATAATAATGACTCGTTCCTGCATTATATCTAGGAAAAACACCTTGAGTATAATTAGTTGAAACACTTCCTCTATAACCCGTTACTAAGTTTTTAGTCATTATAATGTTTATGACCGAACCACTGTCTGCATCATAACTCGCAGGTGGATTAGTAATTACTTCGATAGACTTAATGCTATTTGCAGGAGCACTTTCTAATAACTGTATTAATTCATTAGAGGTCAATTGCACTCTGCGATTATTAATAAAAACAGTTGCAGGAGTACTTTTAATATTTATTCCACCTTCTGAAACAATAACACCAGGTGTGCTTTTTAAAACACCAAGTGTAGAGCCCTCTGTAAGCGCAGTGTTTTCTATGTTAAAAATTAATCGATCTGGTTTTCTTGTTATGGTTGGTTTTTTTCCAATAACTATAACTTCACCTAAACTTTCTGGAGTCTCACTAAGCTGAATTGTTTTTAGGTCTAAATCTCCTGTTAGGATAATTTTTTGTTCAAATTCTTCAAGACCAATGAACCTTATTTTGATAACATAGATGGTTGAATCTAATTTGTCTAGTTTAAAAAAGCCTTTATCGTCTGTTGATGTTCCTTTTAAGAACTCATTTTCATTCTCTATGAAAATAATCACATTAGCAAATTCAATAGGATTATTATTTGAATCAACAACTTTTCCGGAAATAGAAAAATCTTGAGCAAAGACAGTAAAAGGCAGCACAAAAAATATTGTGCTAAAATAAAGTCGTAGACGAGCAATCATTAGTTAGGTTTGTGTTGCAATATAAAGATTGTTTTTTACTTTTTATTGTGGTTTTTCAGCAATTCAACGAGCTTTTATTGCCCTTTTTGATACTACAAAGCACAAGAAAACACTTATATTTGCACCCAATTATTGCTTTAGAAAGATAGATGAAGAACATTCGAAATTTTTGCATCATTGCACATATCGACCACGGAAAAAGTACCTTAGCTGATCGCTTATTAGATTATACAGGTTCAGTTACTGCTCGTGAAAAACAAGACCAACTCTTAGATAGTATGGACTTGGAACGTGAGCGTGGTATTACCATTAAGTCGCACGCAATTCAAATGGAATATACCTTTGAAGGACAAGAATATGTATTAAACCTTATTGATACTCCTGGTCACGTAGATTTCTCATATGAAGTATCTCGTTCTATCGCTGCCTGTGAAGGTGCGCTTCTTATTGTTGATGCAGCACAAAGCATTCAAGCACAGACAATTTCTAATTTATATTTGGCCTTAGAGAATGATTTAGAAATAATTCCCGTGCTTAATAAAGTGGATTTGCCAAGTGCTAATCCGGAGGAAGTAACAGACGATATCGTTGATTTATTAGGTTGTGAGCCTGAAGAAGTTATTCATGCAAGTGGAAAAACAGGCTTTGGTGTTGACAATATTCTAAAGGCAATTATTGAGCGTATTCCAGCTCCAAAAGGTGATGTTGATGCTCCTTTGCAAGCTTTAATTTTTGATTCTGTTTACAATACATTTAGAGGCATTGAAACTTACTTTAGAGTCTTTAATGGAGAGATTAAAAAAGGACAAAAAATTAAATTCGTCGCAACAGATAAAGAATATTTTGCTGATGAAGTTGGAACTCTAAAACTAACTCAAGTAGCGAAAAAAAGTGTTAAAGCTGGTGATGTAGGTTATTTAATTACAGGAATTAAAACAGCAAAAGAAGTAAAAGTTGGTGACACGATTACAGATTTTGCGAATCCAACAACAAATATTGTAGAAGGTTTTGAAGATGTCAAACCAATGGTTTTTGCAGGTATCTATCCTGTAGATACTGAAGATTACGAAGAGCTCAGAAACTCCATGGAAAAGCTTCAACTTAATGATGCTTCTTTGGTTTTTGCTCCCGAAAGCTCTGCTGCTTTAGGTTTTGGATTTCGTTGTGGTTTCTTGGGTATGTTGCACATGGAAATTATACAAGAACGCTTAGAGCGTGAGTTTGATATGACCGTTATTACAACAGTTCCTAACGTGTCTTACCATGCGTATACAAATAAAGAGCCTGATGTCCCTTTTGTGGTTAACAATCCTAGTGATTTACCAGAACCAACAACGGTCAATCGTGTTGAAGAACCCTATATAAAAGCAACTATTATTACCAAGGCTGATTTTGTAGGCAACGTAATGAGTCTTTGTATAGAAAAGCGTGGTATGATTGTCAATCAGACGTATCTAACTACAGAACGCGTGGAGTTGATTTTTGAAATGCCATTAGCAGAAATTGTTTTTGATTTTTACGATCGTTTAAAAACAGTGTCTAAAGGTTATGCTTCTTTTGATTATCATCCAATAGGTTTGAAGGTGTCTAAATTAGTGCGATTAGATGTCTTATTAAACGCGCAACCTGTTGATGCGCTTTCGGCTTTAATTCATGCTGACAATGCGCATAACATTGGTAAAAAGATGTGTGAAAAGTTAAGGGAGTTAATTCCTAGACAGCAATTCGATATTCCTATTCAAGCAGCTATTGGTGCAAAAATTATTGCCAGAGAAACGGTAAAAGCACTTCGAAAAGATGTAACTGCCAAATGTTATGGTGGTGATATTTCACGTAAACGTAAATTATTAGAAAAGCAGAAAAAAGGTAAAAAACGTATGCGTCAAGTTGGTAATGTAGAAATACCTCAGCAGGCGTTTATGGCTGTACTGAAGCTGAACGACTAAAAGGACTCTAATCTTTTTTTAGTATCTTTCTTGGTAAGGTACCCTAACCGTGGACAATCCGCCAAAAAAAATACTCATTTGCGAAGATCATCAAATTGTAATTGATGGTCTAATTTCTATTTTCAATAATCAACCCGATTATAATGTTTTGGACTTTGTTAAAGATGGAAATAAAGTCCTCTCAACTATAAAAGCTAAAAATCCAGATATTCTTCTATTAGATTTAAATCTCCCTAATAAAAATGGGTTAGATATTCTTAAAGACATAAAACTACATCACCCTCAAATAAAAGTTATAGTGCTTACTATGTATAATAAGGAGAATATTGTAAAGAAAGTAAAGCAATATAATGGTGATGGTTTTTTACTAAAAAATTGTTCTACCGAAGACTTACTAAGGGCTTTAGATAGTGTTTGTGAAAGCAAAATATTTTACCTTGGTAAAGGTATAAAAAATGATGTTGTTGAAACCGATGGGTTTCTCGAAAAAATAAGAATTACACGTCGAGAGAAAGAAATCATTTCCGAATTGATGAAGGGAAACAACGTGCCTCAAATCGCTAAAAACCTCTTTATTAGCTCACATACTGTAGAAACACATAAAAAGAATATATTTAAAAAACTAGATATTCATAATTCCATAGATTTGATAAAGCTTGTCAATGAAAAACAACTGTTTTCATAGGGAAATAATTCTTGTTTTGGTTTTAAGTTTAGGCTGTTTATTAAACTTAAAGGCTCAACAAGTTGATACACTCTATATAGATTCTAGTTTTAAAAAGGCTAACCTTATAGAATATTCAAAAATAAATGGAAGTCAACCAAACAATAAGTACAACTATTTTTATTTCAGCTTTAAAAATGAGCTGAATTCCATTGATTTTAATATCAAAAACCTAAATGATAAGCCTCAAAATTTACTATTAGAATTCTCTAATGCACTAATAAAAGAAATTTCTTTATTAAAATTTGAAAACGGAGCTTTTATTGAGCAGAATACAACAGGTATTGACTACTCAATTTCAAACAAACCAATTAAGCATCGCCTTTTTGCTTTTAAAATTAGATTACAGCCTTTAGAAACAGGTTCATATAAACTAAACCTAAAAAAGGAAAAAGGGAAGCCTTTAGTGACTTCTGTACTGATAAAAAGTGAGTCGTTGTTTAATAGCCAAAGCTCTATTCAGTTAATTCTTTTGGGCTTGTATTATGGTATTAGTTTATTATCAGTATGTTTTAGTTTATTTGTGTTTTATATTTTAAGGAATAGTAGTTATCTAATTTATGCTATTTATATCGTCTTCCTTGGTCTTTTTATAAGTTCATACACTGGTTTATTTTCACAATTATTTCTAGATGAATCTGACCTCTTCAATAAATACAAACATTACGTTTTGTTTAGTGAAATTTCACTGTTACTATTTGTGGTTTTTTCTCAGAAAATTCTTGAGGCTAAAACTTATATGCCCAATTTAAAAAAGGTTATTGATGTATTATTGATTATTCTTATTTCTATTAGGGTTTTAATCCATTTCTTTTTTACTGATTTTTTCGAACATTATGTTTCAGTATTCATGAACCTTTGGTACTCCGTGTTTTTAACAATGGTTGTCTTAATTACCATACAAATTGTTCTCTACTTTAAAACTAATTTTAAGCGATCTTCACTGTTTACCATTGCATATGTTTTTATGATTTCTGGTGTGTGTTTAACTATTCTATATCATGGTTATGGTTTGGTAAATACAATATTTTACGGTTTGCCTTTTATCTTTTATTCTTCCTTTTTAGAAATTCTATTTTTAACATTCACAGTAATTTTAATGGTAAAAGACATTTACGATGACCGCAATGCATTGTCTAAAAAATTAGTGTTTGAGGAAAAGAAAAACCTATATTATTTTATAAAAGGAGAAGATCAAGAACGCAAAAGAATTAGTCGAGAGTTACATGATAATATTGGTAGTAAACTAAGTTACCTCAAACGATTTGTTGAAGACAATATTGAAAATGAGGCCGTCAACGACGCAATAGATAATATTTGTAATGATGTTAGAAATTTATCTCATGAAATATCTCCTTCAGATTTAAAACTAGTAGGTTTTAAAAATGCAGTCTCAGATTTAACTACTAATCTATCTTCTAAAACATCCTTAAATGTTGACTTTAAAAATTATCAGTTTCCAAGTAAACTAAGTGAAAATACTGAATTACAACTTTATAGAGTGATACAGGAAGTGCTAAATAATATTTTAAAACATGCAGATGCGCAACATATTGATGTGCAATTAATTGGTCATGATGATTATGCTACACTAACCATTGAAGATGATGGTAGGGGCTTTAACATTAAAACCCAAGAAAAAGGGTTGGGTTTAAAAAATATTGCTTCAAGAATTCAACAAATTGGAGGAAAACTAGAGATTGATTCAAAAATCAATAGTGGCACATCTATTCTTATAACTATCCCAATTTAAAAATCTACCTGAACTCTGGTATTGATTTCATTATCATTTAGATTTAGTTTTACTTTTCAGAATAATTTGCTATTAATTCTAGGCTCAGCTAGTGGAACTATCAAGATGTATGTTTTAAATTGATTAACCATTATCTTGAGAAAAGAGGCTTTAAACTTGTGTTAAAGCCTCTTTGTTTTTAAAATGCTTTATCAAATATACCTGAACTCTGGTATTGCTTTGAGAGACACTCTTTCTGTAGTTTTACACTAATCAATTTAATCCATACGTTATGAAAACTAAACTAACACTCCTAGCCTTTGTTATTTTTTTCTCATTATTTCACACTCTCTCATTTGCGCAAGAAAAGAAAAAAGAGTTAACCGAAACACAAAAAAGTGCACGTGACTTAAGCAAAGCATTTGATAAAATGCATAAAAGTGCAGTATTAAAAAAACAAAACTTCCCTTGCGATGTTGATAGGCTTGTAAAAGGCGCTTACCAATTAACTCCAATATTCGGCTTCCGTAACGTAATCACTAATATCAAAAACAGCATGCATAGACTAAATAATAATTTAGACGGTATTCTTAATAAGGGTCTTTATTCATCAAATTTTGATCGAATATTTGATTTATTTAATAACTCAAAGCCATATAGTGAATTTGTTAAAGATTTTACTAATAAAGGTATTGGAGATCTCTCAAAAAAAGAAGATGAAATATTGAGGCAAAATTATTATGCGCTCAAGGCCATATACGATTATGGAATAACATTAAATAATGATGATGATTATAACCTTGAAGGTTGTTTAGAGAATACAATACTTAAGATGAAGTTAAAGAAAAAAAAACTAGGTAAAGTTACATGGGAAATTAAGACTCTAATGGAAAATGACTGTAAGTGTGAAATCGCCTCAAAGAGTCATGGTGTTAAAAATTTAAAATTTGAGTATACCGCAGAAGTTACTGGAATATTTACAACAAATAAGATAACTTTTGGTGAGGCTAAAAATATAAACCTAAAAATCATTAGCTATGAGTGTTGTAAAAACCTGAAAGAAGACGCTAGTATAAATGCGCCAGAAAATGAAGAAATAACTCTTCCCGATCAAACCATAGGTGTTAACGCAGGAGTTGGCTTTTCTCAAGATTTTGAAGAAACAAGCTATTGTGTGGGTGCAGAATACTTATATAATATAACTGATTTAGGGGAAAGTGATTTATTTATAGGTGGTAATGTAGCGTTTGGAGCAACTAGCTTTATGGACTTTAGTAGCACCTTGTTTAGTGTAGGACCAACCGCTCAATTATTTACACCAATATCACATAGTGGAGATACACAAACAACTAATGGAATTAGTGGTAGTTATTTGTTTGGAACAAACGATTATAATGGTATTAAAGATGATGTTTCTGGCTTTGAGCTGTCTTTAAACTCTGGTATTAATGTACAACTAAGCAAAAAAGTATCATTAAGTCTTATTATCCCAATAGTAACTCACCAAAGCCTCACATATGAATCTCAAGAAGGAAATAGTTCTTACAAAACTGACGATACCACAATTTTAATAAACAAAAATAATCCAGTTAAAATAGGGTTCAGATTTCGTTTTTAAAACATTAAACCTGAAGAAAAAGTACAACCAAAAATAATAAATATGAAAACAAATTTCTCTTATGCATTAAGTGTAGTGTTACTATGCTTCTTCATGCAGTTAAATGCCCAATCTGAATTTTTTAGTGATTTAAGTCCTGATAACAAGGAGATAAAAGCTGAAGATTTCACCAACCTAGACACGGATTATATTCTTGAAGATTTTCAATTTTACATGGAAAATAAACCAGAGATGAGCGAAAAAGTATTCGCCACACAAGTGAAACCAGAAGATCTTTTATTTGCTGTTCAAATGTTAGCTATTGGTGTTGGGTTTGGGTTTGGTGAAAATGAAACCCAGTGGTGTTTTCATGCTGCCTATCATTATAAATTGAGACAGTTTCAGCGCTCTGCGCTTTATGCTGCTTTAGGTTTTGCCTATAGTGGATTCAACTTTAACGATCAAAAACAAAGCCTTATAGATATTCAATTAAAGCTTTTAATGTTTCATGCCATTTCTAAGTTTAACGAAATTCGATTAATATATGGTATTTTAGGAGCTTATGGATTTGGAAATGAAAAGTATAATAGTTTTACCACAGATATTACAAGGGTAACTTTAGCTCTTGTAATGGGTTTTCAGCTAATGTTAGCCACAAAATGGACTCTCGCGCTTCACACCAATATTTTAACACATACTAGCAGAACTTTTAAACCAGAAAACGGAGGAGAGTTTAAGGATAATTTCACCAATGTTTTAATTAATAAAAGTAATCTGCTCACCCTATCTCTATTATTTAATTTTGGGAAATAGATAATAGATCTTTAATTTTAAAAATTGATTGCTTTAAGTCCTCTCTAAGAAATACTTAGAGAGGTTTTTTATACTTTTAAATATCAAAAGGCTTTCCTAAGTAAACAAGTTTTGAATTTTCCTGAATAGTTTCTATTTCTAAGTTGTAAGATGATATAATAATAAACTCGTCATTATTGTTTTTTACAAACAACGGAATCATGTCTTTGTTACTATTAGCAATTTCTATAAGTCTTTGATAATGTTCTTTATCATTAACCTCGACCTCTTGTACTGACGGATAATTATTAGCCACTTCTGTCAAAGAATTAAAATCATCTGTGTGAGAAAATAAACCCTCATGTGGATTGTTATTTTCATCAAGCATTTCTTCAGTTGAAACCAATCTAAACGAGCCATTCTCACCAAATTGTTTACTAAACTTATTTATAGCATATTTATTAATCTCTGTGTTTCCTGTTAAGGCCATTAAATAACCAACATCATTAAGCTCAATATTATCCGTCAATTTATCAGAATATATATTTGCATCAAAGGCTTCTAGACCTAATTCGTGAGCTTTTTTAATATTGTTTTGATTGCTGTCTATTAAAACAACATGTCTCCCATTGGTTTCAAGATAATGCCCTAAAAGCCTTGAAACTTTTGAGGCTCCTACAATTAATATACCATTAGAATTCATTAAAAAGACACCGACCATCTTTGCAAATAACCGTGCTGTGGTAGCATTTAGTAGTACTGTTCCTAAAACAATCATAAAAACGAGAGGAGTAATATAATCGGCACCTACAACATCTTCTGCCATAAGCTTACTCCCAAATAAAGAAGCGATACCAGCGGCAACTATTCCTCTCGGTCCAACCCAACTGATAAAAAGTTTTTCGTTTAGAGTTAATGATGATTTATAGGTGCTTAAAAAAACACCAATTGGTCTAATTACAAAAACCACAATTGAAAACAAGGCGGCTGTTTTCCAATTTGCTAACAGTAATAAATTATCCATATCTATATTGGCTGAGAGCAAAATAAATAGTACTGAAATTAATAAAACACTTAACGATTCCTTAAAATAAAGTAGTTCTTTTAAATATGGTGCATTTTTATTTCCCAAGACCATTCCCATAATTACAACGGATAGTAAGCCAGATTCGTGAGCAAAATTATCTGATAGCACAAAAACACCTAGTACAGCTGCTAAAGCAAACACATTCATTAAATAATGTGGAATCCATTTTTTATTAATTAAAAAATCTAAAGCGTGTGCAAACGTAAAACCAAATGTGGAGCCAAAAAGTATAATTTTACCAAACTCAATAAGGGCAGTCTTAGTAAACCCTCCGCCTCCACCAACAAAAATAAACTCAAAAACTAATACAGCCACTAAAGCGCCTATGGGATCAATAAGAATACCTTCCCATTTTAAAACTGTTGAAACATCTTTCTTAAGCGGAATATTTCTTAGAATTGGTGTAATTACCGTTGGTCCCGTAACTATAATTAGTCCAGAAAACAAAAAGGCTAATTCCCAATCTAATTCAAATAAGTAGTGTACTGCTACTGCAGCTCCAAAAAAAGTGACAATAGAGCCAAGTGTAATTAATTTAGTAATTACTGGTCCTACATTTTTTATTTCCCCCATTTTCAAGGTCAAGCCACCTTCAAACAAAATTATACTTATAGCGAGGGAGACAAAATAATACAACCCATCTCCAGGAAATAGGCCTTTTTCACCATTCCAAATAGGTTCTATCCATTTTGTTCCATCATTTAAAAATTCTGCTGCAATTGGGCCTACCAATAAACCAATAAGAATTAGTGGTAAAATTGCTGGTATTTTAAGTTTCCAAGCCACCCATTGTGCTAATATACCTAGTATAATAATTCCTGCTAATTCTAACATCTATGCGCTTATTTTTTGTGAATTTACTAAATATTACTTTTATAAAGAACGTGATTTAAATTTATGGTTTTAGAGTTTTTAAAAAAACGTTATCTTTCAAAACTAACTAATCAAGAAAACTGCAATTGTCTCAAGGACCTTTTAAAACAATTGGAATAGGTGTTACTTTTTCCCCTAACCTAAAAGCAAATATCAATGAAGCTGCAAGGTTGTCTTCTATGTTAAATGCTAAACTCGTTTTAATTCATGTTGGTGAAAAATCTAAAGACAAGGAAAATCAGTTTTATAACATATTAGAACCGTTTATTAAAAAAAATCTTGATGTCCAAATAGTATTCCAATCAGGTAATCCAGTGGAAGTGATTCTATCTACTTCGGAAGAAAGGCAAATAGACTTACTAATTTTAGGTGCGCTTCAGCGTGAAAACTTCTTAAAATATTATGTAGGATCTATTGCTAGAAAAATCACAAGGCAAGCAAAATGTTCTATTTTATTATTGATAAAACCATCGATTGAAAGGGTTCCTTGTGAACATATTGTGGTAAATGGTCTAAAAGACCCTAAAACAAAACAAACTATTGCTTCCGCTTTTTATGTTGCCAATGCTTTAAAAGCAGGTAAAGTTACCATTGTCGAGGAAATAACCCAAGACGAATTGGCCATCAAAGTTGAGGATGACAAGTCTTTACGAATGTCAACCATTGTCAAGGAGCGAATTAAACTTAGAGAAAATGCTAGAGTAAAAGTTATTATTGAAAACATACCCGAAAACCACACAAAAGACATTGTTATAAAATCACAACCTATTTTTGGTAAAAAGGGCTATTCTATTGGGCATTATGCTCAAATCGCTCGAGCTGATTTATTGGTGATGAATTCCCCTAGCAAAATGACATTTTGGGATCGACTTTTCCCTCATGATATAGAGCATATTTTAACCGAATTACCAACAGACGTTTTAATCATTCAATGAGTCCTAAACCTAATAATCTAAAGACTTTTTTTAAGACTTTGCCTAAAAATATTTTTTCAGGTTTTGTGGTGAGTCTTATTGCCTTACCGTTAGGTTTGGGCTTAGCAATGGCAAGTGAAGCTCCTCCAATAGCTGGTATTATAGCAGCTGTGGTTGGCGGTATTGTTGTTTCTATATTTGGTGGTAGTCACGTAACTATTGCTGGACCTGGAAACGGACTTGTTGGAGTGCTTTTAGTTGCCATTACAACTTTAGGTCTAGAAAGTGCTTACGCTGCCATTATTTGTTCCGGTATTCTACTAGCAACCTTAGGGTTTCTGAGACTTGGCAAACTTGCCGATTTCTTTCCTTCTTCTGCCATTCAAGGCATGCTTGCGGCCATTGGTCTTATTATTCTAGGTAAACAGTTTCATATTATGTTAGCTCATAAAATTAAACGTGAAAATACTATTGACTATCTTTTAGAGATACCAAATACAATAAATGATGCCTTTCATTTTGATGACACTAGTTTAACTTATGCGGCAATCACTGGTGTTCTAAGCTTAATTATTATGGTGTTTTATCCTAAAATAAGAAATAAGTATTTACAGCTCATTCCAGCTCCAATGTGGATTGTCATACTTTCTATTGGGTTTAGCTATTATTTTGAACTTTTGGCGCATCAACCCAACCCAATATCATCATTATATATGATTTCTGGGATTCCAGAATTTAAGGAAATTATCGCTGAATTACCAATAGTAGATTTCGGAAAGGTTAGTACATTCCCATTTTGGTCTAGCGTTTTGGCTTTGACGCTGATTGCAAGTATCGAATCACTTCTAAGTATAAAAGCTGTAGATAAATTAGATCCTGAAAAAAGACGTTCTAATGTCAATTTAGATTTAAAAGCATTAGGATTAGCAACTATTGGGAGTGGGTTTTTGGGCGGTTTAAATGTGGTAACAGTAATTGCTAGAAGTTCTGTAAACGTTAATAATAATGGTAGTAACAGGTCTTCAAACTTCTTTCACGCTACCTTTTTAGTTATTTTTATTGTGCTCTTTAGTTCACAATTAACTCGCATACCTTTACCCGCTTTAATGGCGATCCTTGTATTTACGGGTTATAAACTAGCTTCGCCAGGTTCTATAAAAAAGATATTTTCGATTGGCAAAGAGCAAGTCGTAATCTTTTTTGTGACGCTTTTTATAACCTTAAAAGTCGGACTTATTACAGGTATTCTCTCTGGTGTATTGGTTACTTTTTTAATTCATGTTCTTATTAATAAAAGCGCTTCGTTGTTTTTAAGGAACGTATTAAAACCAAATGTTCTAATGTATCAAGAACAAGACAACGGTAATTATTATGTGAGCGTAAAACATTTTTGTAGCTTTTTAAATTTCTATAGATTAAAAGAAAAACTCGATGCTGTACCAGAAAGCAGTGATATTATTGTAGATTTTTCTATGTGTGAATTTGTAGACCATACGGTCATGGAAAATTTGAATAGTTATAGAGAGTTATTCATAAAAAGAGATGGTCATTTTGATGTTGTTGGTTTAGATTTACATGATACTGACTCAGAACATCCATTTGCACTACGACGTCTACTCCCCGTTCCAAATATTATTAAAAGCGGACTTACAAAGCGGCAAAATAATATTGAAGATTTAGCTAATAACTATGCTTTAACGTATGATTCTAAAAAAGAAAAAGAAACACACTTTCTTGATAAATTTCATTTCTTTAGAACAAAATCTATACATCATATTTACAACAAACTGTCTACCAAAAATGACATCCTCGCTATTTTTGATATCGAGTTTTCTGAAGGAGAGTTTATTGCAAAAGAAACCGTAAGAACTACAATGTTGCATATCACCTTGGGAAAAAAGATTCCAAAATTCACTTTAGATCGAGAGGGGTTTTTAGAAAAAGTTTATGCATTTGCGGGTTTTAAAGACATTCCTATTCAAGAACATTCAGATTTTAATAAGCGTTTTTATTTATTAGGTGAGGATGACATTGCAATTACTGCTTTTTTTAATGATGATATCATTCATTTTTTTGAAAGTAACCCTTATTACCATATTGAATCTAATGGGAATTCTTTACTGGTTTTTAGCAAAGAACGCTTGGCAAGCACAAAAGAAATTAAAGCGCTATTCGATTTTGGAAAACGCTTAAAGCATGTAATTTCTTTATAATATCAATTAGCTTCTTTCTCTTCAGAATTGTAGTATAGGCGTTTTAAACTTCTTTTTAATAACACAAACCTATACACTCCAATAACAAAAAATATAACGCAAAAAATCAATGCCGTAAGCGCTAAGTAATCAAAATTTGAAAACTCTTTCAGCTGGTAAAAAGCAATACTCCCTAATAATAAATATAACGAAGACCTAATGTAAGATAAGAGCGTTCGCTCATTAGCTAAACGCGTGCGTTCAATAGCAAGGTAATCTCTCAAAATAACTTTTTGATCTGGATTAAAATCACGACCAAAGCTTAATAATTTTTTTCTTTTGGTTTTATCTTTTGATTTGGACATAAGCTGATTAGTTGTATAGATAAATGTAATTCTTTTTTAGAATACCAGAATGACTATTCGATCCTAAATTTGTTAAATAAGCTCTAATTAATTCTACTTAATTCCTATTATTTTTAATGCTTTTAGTAATTTGCAAATCATATTAATTCGATAATTTAATGCAATTATATCCTATACAAGCCGGTAATTTTAAACTTGATGGTGGAGCCATGTTTGGAGTGGTGCCAAAATCACTTTGGCAACGTACCAATCCAGCCGACAACAACAATATGATTAATATTGCGGCACGCTGTTTGTTAATTGAAGATGGTAATCGACTCATTTTAATAGATACAGGCATGGGCAATAAACAAAGTGATAAATTCTACGGCTACTATTTTCTTTGGGGAAATGATAGCATTGACACTTCACTTGCTGCTCATGGATTTCATAGAGACGATATTACGGATGTATTTATGACGCATCTTCATTTTGACCACTGTGGAGGAAGTATACAGTGGAATAAAAACCGAACGGGCTACGAACCAGCGTTTAAAAATGCTCACTTTTGGAGTAATAAAGATCACTGGGCGTGGGCAACACAACCTAATAGAAGAGAGGTGGCTTCATTTTTAAAAGAAAATATTCTTCCTATGGAGGCTAGTGGCCAATTAAAATTAACCCCTGTTCCCGATACTCACATTCAAAAAAAATCAGAATTAGGTTTCGATATTTTTTATGCAAATGGACATACAGATAAACAAATGATTCCTATGATAAAATACAAAGGGAAAACCATTTGTTTTATGGCAGACTTATTACCAACTGCAGGACATTTGCCCTTACCTTTTGTAATGGGTTACGACACAAGACCTTTATTAACACTTGATGAAAAAGAATTGTTTTTGAACATGGCAGCTGATAACAATTATTACTTGTTTTTAGAACACGATGCGCATAATGAAATTATAACCGTTCAGCACACAGAAAAAGGCGTGCGTTTAAATGAAACACATACTTGCAACGATATATTTAAATAAAAACTAAACATTAACAACATGAACTTTAATTATAAATTAATAGCTTATTTAGGTTTTTCCGCAACACTCTTTTTGGGTTGTGGTGCCACTGCAGATATATTATCTACTCCAGTAGAAAACATTGACACCTCTCCTTTGAAAGTTACTGATTTATCTGAATCCGAAGAAAAAAATTGGGGACATTTAGATCTTGTAAGCGATACCATTCCTGGTATGGCCGTAGATAAAGCCTATTCAGAAATCATTAAAAAGAAAAAAGGTAAAAAGGTCATTGTTGCAATAATTGATTCTGGTATAGATATCGATCACGAAGACTTAGATGGAGTTATCTGGACCAACAAAGGAGAGATACCAAACAACGGAAAGGATGATGACCAGAATGGTTATGTAGATGATATTCATGGCTGGAATTTTGTAGGTGATGGCTATGATGAACAATTAGAGTATGTTCGCCTACTTGCGAGCGGTAACACTTCAGACCCTCGTTATAATGAAGCAAAAGCATTATATGAATCTGAATATCAAAAATACACAGGTACTAAAACGCAATACGAGCAAATTCTTCAAGTCATTAAAAAATCTGATGATGTATTAGCAGCTCACTTTAAAAAAAGAGATTACACTATACAAGAAATTAATGCAATAAAATCAGAAAACGAAGAGTTATTGCAAGCTAAACAAGTTGCTCAAAGTATTAATGCAAGTGCTGATGGTGCAAGTTTAGCTAAAGCAACTAATGAAATTAATGGTATTTTAACTCAAGTTAATGAGCGTTTAAACTTTCATTTAAACAAAAAATTTTCTGGTCGAAAAACTGGAGATGATATCAATGACTTAACGGACACTGGTTACGGAAACGGTAATGTTAAACCTGTAAAAAAAGACGAATCTCACGGCACACACGTGGCTGGCATCGTGGCTGCAGAACGCAACAATGGTAAAGGCGCAAATGGAGTCGCTAATAACGTTGAAATTATGGCAATTAGATCTACTCCTAACGGAGATGAATACGATAAAGATGTTGCCCTAGCTATTAGATATGCGGTAGATAATGGAGCAAAGGTAATTAACGGAAGTTTTGGAAAGTCATTTTCTCCACATGCAGAGTGGGTGAGAGATGCTATTAAATATGCTTCTGATAATGATGTCGTTTTTGTGCATGCTGCTGGTAACGACAGTGATAATATAGATGTAAAACCTAATTTTCCTGACGATAATATCAACTTTATTGAAGTTTCAAACTCTTATATTAGAGTTGGTTCATTGACTTCTAAATATGGATCAAAAATGGTTTCTGGTTTTTCAAATTATGGGAAAAAGAATGTTGATATTTTTGCTCCTGGTTCTGAAATATACTCTACTATGCCAGAAAATGAATATGATTTTAATGGAGGTACATCAATGGCTGCACCTGCGGTTGCGGGAATTGCAGCTTTAGTGCGCTCTCAATATCCTAATTTAACAGCCGCTCAGGTAAAACAAGTGATTTTAGATTCTGGATTATCATTAACAACAAAAGTAGTTGTGGGCGGAGATGCTTCTAACGTAAAGCCATTTGCAGATTTATCTAAATCAGGAAAAATAGCCAATGCTTACAATGCTTTAATTATGGCTTCAAAACTCAAATAAATATGAAGAAAATTCTTTTAAGTTTTTCTATTGTTGCTTTAGTATTTTCTTGCGGAGCAACTGAAAGTCCTATTAAAAATAACATACAATCTAATTCATTAAATTCAATAGTTCCAAATGGTTATTGGCAACAACAAGCCGACTATAAAATGGATATTGATATGGATGTTGAAACTTATCAATTTAAAGGAGAGCAAAACATTAAATACACCAATAACTCGCCAGATGTTTTAGACAAAGTGTTTTACCATTTGTACTTTAATGCGTTTCAACCCAATAGTGAAATGGATGCTAGAGTACAAAGCATTAGAACTCCAGACGCTAGATTTGCCCCTAATGTTGGCACTAGAGAAAATCCAATTTACGAAAGTAGAATAGCAAAGTTAAAACCTAATGAAATAGGATCTATTGACATAAAGTCATTGAAACAAAATGGGAAAAAGTTAGACTACACCATTTCTGGAACTGTTGTGCGGGTAAAATTAAACAAACCGATACAACCAGGTGAAACCGTGAATTTTGACATGGTATTTAAGGGACAAGTTCCTATACAAATACGTCGTTCTGGTCGCAATAACAAAGAAGGTGTCGCTTTATCTATGGCGCAATGGTATCCTAAGCTTGCGGAATATGATGATGAAGGTTGGCATGCTTATTCGTACATCGCGAGAGAATTTCATGGTGTTTGGGGAAATTATGATGTAAAGATTACTATTGACAAAAACTATACGATTGGAGGTACTGGCTATCTTCAAAATGCAGATGAAATTGGCCATGGTTACACATCTAAAACGGTAATCCCAAAAGGAAATAAATTAACATGGCATTTTATGGCACCAAATGTTCATGATTTTACTTGGGCGGCAGATCCTGAATATGCACACGATACATTACAAGTGCCTGATGGTCCTATGCTACATTTTCTTTATAAAAAAACAATGCCTCAAGAAAAAATAGACATATGGAAAAAACTACAACCATATTCGGCTCAGTTAATGACCTATTATAGTGATCTCGTTGGTAAATATCCTTACGAGCAATATTCTATTATACAAGGAGGAGATGGAGGAATGGAATATGGTATGTGTACTTTGGTTTTAGGAGAGGGTACTTTTGAGGGTTTATTTAAAGGCACCATATCTCATGAAATGGCACATACTTGGTTTCAATTTTTATTAGCAAATAATGAAGCAAAGCACGAATGGATGGATGAAGGTTTTGCAACCTTCATTGAGTATAAAGCAATGAACGATATATTTGATGCCGGCAATACAAATCCATGGTATAATGCCTATAGAGCATATTCGGCTTTAGCTAATTCTGGTGTAGAACAGCCCATGACAACATTTGCAGATAAATACGATTTTAATCGTTTATATTCTTTAGCCGCTTATTATAAAGGTTGTGTCTTTATGTCGCAATTAGGTTATGTTATTGGAGAAGAAAACCTGGACAAAACCATAAAAAGATATTTTAATGAGTGGGTTTTTAAACACCCTAAACCATTAGACTTTATAAGAATTGCAGAGAAAGTATCTGGTCTCGAACTCGATTGGTACCTCATAAGTTTTGCGCAAACCACAGATGTTATTGACTATGCAGTGAAAAATGTTGAAGGTAAGACAGTAACCTTGGAACGTATTGGTATTATGCCAATGCCAATAGATCTTAGAGTAACATATGCAGACGGTTCTTCTGAAGATTTTTATGTTCCATTACGTCAAATGAGAGGTGAAAAACCAACTTTAGCAATCACAAAAGATGATTGGGCTTGGTCGTTTCCAACCTATAGTTTAGAAACTTCTAAAACCATAAAAACAGTTGAAATAGATCCTAATGGATTCATGGCTGATGTTAATCGTGAAAACAATACCATTACTTTAGAGTAATACTTTCAGCCAAATAGAATATAAAAACCATGTCTTAATAGACGCGGTTTTTCTTTTAATACCATTGTTCGTTTTGATACATTTTATTTTTAGAAACGCGCTCTCTATTATATAAAAGTAAATGGGTCTTATCTAACTGCTTGTTTCTATAGCCAAACAAATGAAAAATAGATTTAGCCATAAAACGCGTAACCGATAGATTCGCTTTTAAAACACCTAAGCTTTTATTGTGCCATGAAATTCCGGGAAGTAGCGTTAGTAGGCTGTCTGCCTTAACTTTTCTGAGTAATTCTGAGAGTTTTAGAAAAAACCTTGGTATTGGCTTTATGATAAAGAAACCATCATTTCCAGATTTCTGATACAACGGCATAAAGAGTTTTGCACTATAATCTGAATATATATTCTTTCCATTCGATGTCGCTAACAAAGTCTCTTTTTTAATATCTTGAAAACTCTCAAATCCACTTTCCATTAAAAACATTTCTTTTTGTTCGATATGATATTTGTAAATAACTTCAAAAATCGAAGATATATCTCTAGAAGCTTTTTTTAATTCATCTTCATGTTTTTTAAAATTATTAATCTTTAAATGTCCTGCATGTCTAAGAGCTAAATATATAAACGCTTCGCAATTTTTTATAGCTAATGGATCTGTGTGCTGACCAGATTCAAAACCGAGAGATAAATATCCTAAGGTATTTAGATAGCTCAAAAGCGGACCATCTAAATACTCTTCAATTCCTAAAACAACAGGAACAGGAAAACAACTCGAAAATTTACGATTAATTAAGGCGTCATTAATTGTAATAAAAGGAAGTGATTTGCTGGAGGTAGTGTGTAAATCAATAAAATAAATTGGGTTTTGTGTAGACTCTAAAAGTTGATTTATAAACAAGAATAGCTCTTCTTGCTCTTGTTCTTCATTATTGCGGTCTTCCTTTTGTTTTATTGCATTTAATTGTTTGAGCGTCCACATCCTGTTTAAATCAGAATCTAAAAAACGTTTGTTTTCTTGAAGTGCTTTTATATTACCATAAACTCCATAAATTTCACCACAAATACCTTTCTCGTTTAACGTTTTTAATACGCTATTTAGAGCACTTACTCCTGCGGTTTCATTTCCATGGATACCAGCGAAAAACACAATAGTAGCTCCAGAATAATTACCTTTTATGTGGTGAAAAATCCGATTTGTAACCTTGCTCTTTTTATTGTTTATTTTAGCGCTAATTTGCATCTTTTTTATAAATCACTCGTAGTTAAAATTCCTAATAATTCCTTATTTCTAACTACAGGCAAACAATTAATGTTATGTTTTTTCATAAGCGCTTTTGCCTCCTCCAAAGGAGCTTCTTGAGATATTGTAATTAAATCTTTAGTCATAACGTCCTTAACACATAGATGTAAATCTTGATCGCCAAGTTTTATTAAATCCGTCCATGTTAATAAGCCTGTTAATTCTTTCTTCTTATTTATAATGGGTAAATGGTGCGTGTTTTTCCATTTCATAATATTACTAACCAATTCTAAACTATCTTTTTGGTCCACTAAAAGCATTTTTGTGTTCATATTGTGTTTAACTATTCGGCTAATATCTATTTTCAAATTCTCATCTGGATTGAATATTTCCCACTCATCAACAGTTTTATCCTTAAATTGATGTTTATACATGTAAGCTGTAATATTCTGTAGGGCCTCAAAGCTGGTTTTGCTTTTCTGAAGATTTCTATAATTATCTATCATCCACTGAGATCCATTTTTAGATTTGGTGCGTCGCTCAATTATAGAAAGGTATTTTGTAATATCTGCTTCATCAATATTGGCTTTTTGTAAACCCTTTTTTGCAATTGGTAAAAACTCATTCACAATTAAGTCTTTAGCCGATATGAGTTCGTTATTCCATTTAAATTGCGTTTCCATACCATTTCTAGCCGCTTTAAAGAAATTGTTTTTCACGTCTTTAAAGTCCATTTTTTTATGAATATTCTCATATTTATCTGGTTGACCAAGCATTAAACCTACCCAAAACACCATATTTGCAATTTCATCGGTCAATGTCGGACCAGATGGGATATAGCGACATTCTATTCTTAAATGTGGTTTACCTCCTCCAACGCCATAACACACACGATTCCATTTATAAACCGTTCCGTTATGTAGTTGTAATGCTCTAAGTTTTGGTATCTCCCCTTTTTCTAGCTTTTCTAAACTATCATCATGTTCATCTGAAGTTAAAAGGCTTCTAAATCGAGATATATGATCTCTAAAAATATCCGTTACAGTTCCCTGTTCCCAATTAGCACCAAAACTTACGCGCGACTGTTTTTCATTAAAAATAAAGGAATTAGCACGTGTATCAATGCTTTGCGTAAACAATGCTATTCTGGTCTCTGCCCACAATTCTCTACCAAATAAAATTGGTGAATTAGCACAACTACTCAAAACTGGTCCAGCAATTGCCTGTGCCCAATTATACTTTTCCACAAACTCATCTGGATGAATCTGTAAATGAGTTTGAAAACTCGTATTACAAGCCTCTAACATTACAGAATCATGAATAAGGTTTAATTCATCAACTCCTTTGATATGAATATTAAAATGTTCTCTTCTTGATGACTTCAAAGCATTATTGAGTATATGATACCTAGGCTTATCTGTCATATAGTCGTTCTTAATATGCTTCAGCCTCATTGTAGGTAATATACCTGTTAATACTATTTTCGAATCTTTCACTTTAGCTTCCTTATCTGCTTTCTCAAGAAGTTCTTTAAGGTGATGGTATAGTTTAGAAAAACAATTACCCTTAAGTGTTAAAGGGTCTGAGTTTATTTCGAGATTGTATTTTCCTATCTCCGTGGTGAAATGTTCATCATTAATTGCCTCTAAAATTTCTACACTATTGTTATTAGGAAAGAAATCTTTTTTAGTAACACAAAACTCTTGTTCTGCGCCAATTCTTATAGGTTCTTTTTCAATTAACCCTTTGTTAAGCATTATATCTAACGCTTCTAAATCTTTTACGAGATGATGAATATATAATGCTTTATCTTTAGGGCTTTTAAGTTGTTTAACATCTAAATGTCCCATAATTAATGCACAGTATTGATT
>NZ_JADGDZ010000029.1:0-3597 GCF_016744625.1 Winogradskyella sp. | reverse complement strand
AAAGTATGACTTTTGTCATGGTGAATGCTGAGTTAAGCTTTTGTAAAGTGTAATACTGTTCTAAATTTATACCCTTTAAAAATTTAAAATGCCCCTTAAATACAGAAAAAAAGATAAGTTAAAAAGTAAAAAGCTCATTGAACAATTGTTTAATGAAGGAAAAGCAGTTACTGCTTATCCTTTACGACTCATTTATCTTAAAACGGAATTTGAAGATGATAGCATCTTAAAAACTAGCGTTTCGGTAAGTAAACGACTCCACAAAACCGCAGTGGCAAGAAACAAGATAAAACGCTTGTTAAGGGAATCTTATCGATTAAACAAACCCTTATACTTTAACAATAGTTCTAGGTCTTATGCGTTTATGATTTTGTACCTTAGTAAAGATGGAACAACTTTTGATAAACTAAATAATAGCATGAAATTATTGTTTCAAAAATTCACAGACAAAACTTCTGAATAATGAAAAAACTTCTACATAAAAAACTAATCATTCCTGCTTTAGCATTAGTTGTTTTTTTTAGCACCACAGCTTTTAAAAATGACTTTTTTGAAATTGCAAAGCAGATAGAAATATTTACAACGCTTTTTAAAGAACTCAACATGAATTATGTTGATGATACAAATCCTGGAGATTTAATGGATACTGCCATTAAAAGTATGTTAGACGATTTAGATCCTTATACACGGTTTTACAATGAACAAGATGTGGAAGCCTCTAGAATAAACAATGCTGGTGATTATACTGGTATTGGAGCTAAGGTTTTAACCTTAAAAGATAAATTGGTAATCGTAGAGCCTTATAAAAATTATGCTGCAGATAAAGCCGGTTTAAAGGCTGGAGACGAAATTATTAAAGTTGATAAAGTAACCGTTGCAGATTTTAAAGATGATGCCGCTAATTTATTACAAGGAGCTGCTGGTACAGAAGTTAATGTTACATACAAACGGCAGGGAAAAACCAATACGGTTAAAATTATAAGAGAGTCTTTAGAAATTAAAGCGGTACCACACTACTCTATGGTTGATGAAAAAACAGGCTATGTAGTGCTAAGAAAGTTTAATAATAAAGCATCTTCTGAAACCATTAGTGCTATTAGAGCCTTAAAAAATCAAGGTGCAACACAATTAATTTTAGATCTTAGAGGTAATCCTGGTGGTTTACTAAATGAAGCGGTTAACGTCACTAATATTTTTGTACCTCAAAACCAATTGGTGGTAACAACAAAATCGAAGGTTAAAAAATATAACAAGACGTATTACACCAAACGTGATGCTATAGATACTGAAATACCATTAGTGGTTTTAGTAGATGGTAGTAGTGCTTCTGCAAGTGAAATTGTTTCTGGTGCCTTACAAGATATGGATAGAGCTGTTGTGGTTGGTACACGAAGTTTTGGTAAAGGTTTAGTACAACGGCCAAAACCTCTAACTTATGGTACACAAATGAAGATTACGATTTCTAGATATTACACACCTTCTGGACGTTGTATCCAAGCATTAGATTATTGGAATCGTGATGAAAATGGAAAAGCAACGCGTACCAAAAAAGAGAATTACAATGCGTTTAAAACTAAAAATGGTCGTAATGTGTTTGATGGTGGTGGAGTACAACCAGATATTGAGGTTGAGTTTTCTAAGCAAACACCTATTACAAAAGCAATACTAAATGAAAACCTAGTTTTCAACTTTGCAACAAATTATCATTACGATAATACCATAGAAGACTTAACGAGTTTTCAACTTTCGGATTCAGACTTTAAAAATTTTAAAAACTATATAAAAGCAACTGGTTTTAATTTCGAAACTAATACAGAAAAAGCTTTAAATGAAGCTATTACAATAGCAAAAGAAGAAGAGCTTGATGGAGTAATAAATTCTGAATACAAGGATTTAACTTCAGCTTTACAAGCCTATAAGTCTAACGCAATTGATGGTAATAAAACACAATTAAAATCTCTAATTACAGACGAAATTATTAAGAGTTATTTCTATAGTGAAGGATTGTATACATATTATACTGCTAATAATTCAGAAATTAAGAAAGCGCTGAGTATTCTTAATAATCCTTCGCAATATGCTAGTATTTTGAGATAAAAATTAAAATTCTTTATATTTAACATTACAGATACGTTAATAGCTGTAAGAAAATTAAAAAAAATGAAATCCCTACTTATTCTAATATGCTGCTGTTTTCAGCTTGCTTTTTCTCAGCAAGAATTGACACATGAGGTGTATTTTGAAACTGACAAGTACGATATTCCTGAAACGGAACATAGTAGGTTACTGCTCTTTTTGTCTGAAATCGAAAATATAAATATTGAAAAAATTTCGATATATGGCTTTTGTGACGATAGAGGAAGTGACACCTATAACTTAGTGCTTTCTCAACAACGTGCAGATGCTATTAAAACGGTCTTTTCTAATAACGAAATTGATGAATCTGTAATTACTAATGTAGATGGTAAAGGAGAAATTTTAGTGAACATTGTTCACGAAGAAAATCTTAGTAAAATACGTGGTCTCAATCGTAAAGTAGAAATTATAGTAGAACCAGTTTTTCCACCAAAGCCAAAGGAAGTAAAATCAGAAAAAGAAAATCTTGAGGACATCTTAAAAGGAGAGCTTAAAGAAGGAGATAAAATTCTATTAGAAAATTTACTGTTTAGAACAGGTTATAGTTATTTGGTAAAAGATTCTAAACCTGTATTAGATAAGATTGCTAATATTTTGGCAGAACGAACAGATATTTACTTTACAATAGAAGGCCATGTTTGCTGTACTCAAGGCAATAGAGATGCTGTAGATCGTAAAACTAAAAAACGAAATTTATCACTTGCACGTGCAAAGTATATCTATGATTATCTCGCTAAAAAAGGAGTAAAAAGATACCGAATGAAATACGTTGGTATGCGAAGAAAAGCACCTTTAGGTGGCGAACCAGAACTAGATAGACGTGTAGAAATTTTGGTAACACGTATTATTAAACCTAAAAATTAAAAATTATTTAGTGTAAACCATATTAATATGTGGAATACCATCTTCAAGGTACTCCTCTCCTACTCCTGTAAAGTCTAAATTATTATAAAACCGTTTTAAATGAGTTTGTGCAGAAATTCTAATCTCTGTCGAATTATAATGGATTTTAATAGCCTTAATTGACGCATTCATAATATCATAACCATATTTGTGTTGCCTTTCATTTTCTTGCACCACTACTCTACCTATACTGGTTTCTTTAAAATAATCGCCTGGTTTAAAAACACGTGTATAAGCGACAACTTTTCCATTTTTAAAACCTAATATATGTAGTGCTTTTTGGTCCTTTCCGTCAATATCTTGGTAAACACAATCTTGTTCAACTACAAAAACTTCACTTCTTAGTTGAAGTAAGTCGTATAACTCTTGTATTGAAAGTTCTTTAAAGGTTTTTATAATTACATCAATCATAGCTTTGTTTTTATCATTCTAAAATTGTTTTAGAATTTAATCTTGAACAATCATATTATTCTCTTTACAGCGACCAAATTCTGGCTGAATATTAATATGATTAATTTTATATTTATGATATAACAGTTCTTCAATATTAATTAAGAT
>NZ_JADGDZ010000133.1 GCF_016744625.1 Winogradskyella sp. | reverse complement strand
GACAGAGCAATAGAAATACCATCATAAGTACTAGTTCCTCTTCCTATTTCATCTAAAAGCACTAAACTCCTATCTGAAATATTATTAAGAATAGAAGCCGTTTCATTCATCTCTACCATAAAAGTAGATTCTCCCATTGAGATATTATCACTTGCTCCAACTCTAGTAAATATTTTATCTACTAAACCTATTCTCGCCTCACCTGCAGGTACAAAACTTCCAATCTGTGCTAATAATACAATTAAAGCTGTTTGTCTTAGAATAGCAGATTTACCAGACATATTTGGACCAGTAATCATAATTATTTGCTGTGATTCCCTATCCAAATAAAGATCATTTGCAATGTATGGTTCACCTAACGGTAATTGTTTTTCTATTACAGGATGACGACCATCCTTAATTTCTAAATCAAAGCTATCATCAATTTTTGGATAGGTATATTTATTTGTTTTTGCTAAACTCGCAAAACCGCATAGACAATCTAATTGTCCAATAAGCTGCGCATTTTGCTGAACAGAAATAATAAATTGATGCATCCATTGCACCAATTCTGCAAATAGTTTTTGCTCTATAGCGAGTATTCGTTCTTCTGCACCAAGAATTTTAGCTTCGTATTCTTTAAGTTCCTCTGTGATATAACGCTCTGCATTAACTAATGTTTGTTTACGTATCCACTCCTCTGGCACTTTATCTTTATGAGAATTTCTTACTTCAATATAATATCCAAAAACGTTGTTTGAGGCTATCTTTAAAGAGGTGATGCCTGTGCGTTCACTTTCGCGCTTTAGCATATTATCTAAATAAGTCTTACCAGATTGAGATAAACCTCTTAACTCATCTAATTCTGCAGAAAACCCTTCAGCTATTGTACTTCCTTTTAAAACATTAACAGGAGCTTCCTCGTTTAAGGTTTCTTTAATTTTATTACGTAATAAATCGCAACGATGTAAATTATCTCCTAAGATTTTTAAAGCTTCATTATCACAAGTTTCAGCAATTGACTTTATTGGCACAATAGCTTCTAAAGAGTTTTTTAGCTGAATCACTTCTCGTGGACTCACCTTAGTCGTTGCAATTTTAGAAATGAGACGCTCAATATCTCCTATATGTTTTATCTGCCCTTGTATCTTTTGAAGCACAGATTCATTTTCCAACAAATACTTAACAACCTCATGACGTTGTTTTATTTTCTCAGCATCTTTAAGCGGCAATGCTAACCAACGTTTTAGCATACGACCTCCCATTGCAGAAATAGTCTTATCAATAACATTGATTAAAGTAACTGCATTTGCATTGGTAGAATTGTAAAGTTCTAAATTTCTGATGGTGAATTTATCCATCCACACATAATCGTTCGTGGCAATTCTAGAAATTGTTGCGATATGCTCTAACTTATTATGTCGTGTTTCACTTAAATAATGAAGCACAACACCAGAAGCAATAATACCTTCATATAAATCCTCAATACCAAACCCTTTTAATGTTTTTGTATTAAAATGCTTAATTAGAGTCTCATTTGCATAATCTGCCTGAAATACCCAATCTTCTAAATAAAACGTATGAAAATCATTCCCGAAGGTTTCAGAAAACAACTTCCGGCTTTGTTTAGAAATTAAAACTTCACTTGGACTAAAATTTTGAAGTAACTTATCTATATATTCTGCATCTCCTTGAGAAGTTAGAAACTCACCTGTAGAAATATCTAAAAACGAAACACCAATGCGCTGTTTTTCAAAATAAACAGCTGCTAAGAAATTATTAGACTTAGAATGTAATATATCATCATTAAAGGCAACACCAGGTGTTACAAGCTCTGTAACTCCTCGCTTTACAATAGTCTTAGTTTGTTTCGGATCTTCTAGTTGGTCGCAAATTGCAACACGTTCACCTGCTCTAACTAATTTGGGCAAATACGTATTTAGAGAATGATGCGGAAAACCAGCTAATTCTATTTCACTCTCACTACCAGCACCACGTTTGGTTAAGATAATATCTAGAATTTTTGAAGCCTTTACAGCATCACTACCAAAGGTTTCGTAGAAATCTCCAACTCTAAACAATAGCAAAGCATCAGGATATTTAACCTTGATGGCATTGTACTGCTTCATTAATGGTGTTACTTTTTTTGCCTTTTTTGCCAATGGTAATCTAAGTTTTAAATTCTATTTTTGTAGAAATTGTAAGAATGCTAATTTACTTATATTTTGAGGTTTATTGAAACCTAAAAACTATAAGTTATCTACAGTTGTTGATAAATATGAGAAAACTAAAAAACGAAGAATTAGACCGATTAGAAGTTTCAGAATTTAAAAAAGCTGAAAAGACTCCAATCATAATAATTTTAGATAATATTAGAAGTTTAAACAACATTGGCTCTGTCTTTAGAACTAGTGATGCTTTTTTAATTGAAAAAATTTACCTCTGTGGCATTACAGCTCAACCTCCTCATAACGATATTAGAAAAACGGCCTTGGGAAGCACAGAAACTGTTGATTGGGAATATGCAGAAGATACTTTTGAGTTAGTTGAAAAGCTGAAAGTTAAAAGCGTAAAAGTTATTAGCATAGAACAGGCAGAAAACGCAACAATGCTCAACGATTTTAAACCTCAACCAAATAACAAATATGCTTTTGTTTTTGGTAACGAAGTTAAAGGCGTAGCACAAAATGTTGTTGATGCTAGTGATGTTGTGATTGAGATTCCACAATACGGCACAAAACATTCTTTAAATATCTCTGTGTGTTGTGGAGTTGTTGTTTGGGATGTGTTTTCAAAATTAGAAGAAAAAAAATAGACACTAAATATTGAGCATACACCTCAAGCTTTCTCATTCTGAACTTGATTCAGAATCTAATTTCTAAAGAAACCATATCACCCAAAATCTATATACGTGACTAAAAAATCAAAGACACCATGGCCAACAAAAGACGCCATGAATCAAGTTTACGAAATGAAACTTTGGGGCGGAAAAGATTTTGACTTTTATTCAGGCGTAGGTTCTCATAACCCAAAAATTATTAAACCATATTTAGATAGTCTTATTTCTTTTTTAAGCTCACACAATAGTACTCTAGCAGTTTGTGATTTGGGCTGTGGAGATTTTAACATTGGAAAACAACTCACCAATTTCACTAAAAAATATATTGCTGTAGATATTGTTAAAAATCTTATTGAAAGAAACAACACACTTTTTAAAGAAGACAATTTAGAGTTCCATTGTTTAGACATAGCTAAAGACGAGCTTCCAAAAGCTGATTGTATTATTTTGAGACAAGTATTGCAGCATTTGTCTAATGCTGAGATTCAAAAAATCATAAAAAAACTAACGAATTACCAATACGTCATTCTTACAGAACATGTGCCTACAGTAAGTTTTACACCAAATAAAGATATTATATCAGGACAAGGGATTAGGTTAAAACAAAACAGTGGAGTTGATTTATTAGTAGCTCCATTCAACCTCAATATAAAAGAAGAAAAAGTTCTGAATAAAATTGTTTTAGAAAATAACAAAGGGATAATAACAACTAAGCTTTATAAGCTATAATAATCATTACAGAGAAAAACAAAATGAGATCCTGAATCAAGTCCAGGATGACAACATCGACTAACTATTTACTGCTAGCTGAAGTCTCATTAATCTCATCTAACAACCACAAATAATCGTCACGATTCTTAACGAAGTCCTTATCAGAAATATCAATAATCTTAACATTCATTTCTGGTTGACTTTTTAAGAATTCGAGGTAACCAGCATTAATTTTTTCTAGATAATCGTCTTTAATGTCTTTCTCGTAGTTACGTCCTCGCTTTTTAATATTTGCTTGTAAACGTTCTGTGTTCTGGTATAAGTAAACATACAAGTCTGGTTTTGCAATATCTTTATATACTTGGTAAAATAGCTTTCGATATAACCTAAACTCATCCTCAGGTAAGGTAATCTTAGAAAAAATCAAAGACTTGTAGACATCATAATCACTCACCATAAAATCCTTAAACAAATCTAATTGTGATAAATCATCAGAAATTTGCTGATAGCGATCAGCTAGAAAAGACATTTCTAAAGTAAAGGCGTAACGTTCTGGTTCTTTATAGAATTTTGGTAGAAATGGGTTGTCTGCGAATCGCTCTAGAATTAACTTGGCATTAAAATCGTGCGCAATCTTATTAGCTAAACTTGTTTTACCAGCACCAATATTACCTTCAATAGCAATATAATTATAGTCTCCAAAAGTGAATGTTTTTTTGGGATTCTTTAGCCAAATTTTAATAGACTCAATAATCGGTTCATCATCACACTCCTCTAACAAAACAGCAGCATTTTTTTTAAAAACAGGATGTTCAATATCTTTTGCGATATCTAAAAGCGGTTGCAAGACAAACTTGCGTTTATGCATTTCGGGATGCGGAACAACTAAACTTTTTTCATTAATGATTTCGTCATCATAAAACAGAATATCTAAATCTATCTCGCGAGACTCATAACCACTCGTTGTTTTTGTCGTTCTTCCAAGTTTAGACTCTATGACTTGAAGTTCTTTAAGCACCTTCTTAGCTTTCAACTCAGTCTCCACCTTAATACAAGCGTTATAAAAGTCATCACCTACAAAGCCTATCGCAGGTGTGGTATAGATTTTAGAAATCTTGCAGACTGCTCCTATTCTTTCAAAAACAGCATTAACAGCAGATTGCAAATACTCCAATTTGTTGCCTTTATTGCTTCCTAATGCTATATAAACGGTTTTGGCTGATTTCATAGATTTGTACACAGTCTAAAAAGCTCAAATATTAAAACTGTCACATTGAGCATAGTCGAAATGTTTGATAAGTGTGATTTTAATTTTCTCGACTATGCTCGAAATGACAGAAAATTTAGCTTTTCTAATGCCTAGTTAGCAAAATAACTAAAAGAATAATTAATACTTTATCTTTACAACAACTATTTATTGACAATTTTCAATGCCATTAAAAGACAAGCTTTTAGCTCAACGTATTTACCTATTATTAGGTGGTCTTTTTATGACGTCTTTAGTGGTTTCTAATCTTATTTTTCAAAAATTTTTTTATTGGTATCCATTCGATGTTGAAATTTTCGGGTCTAAATTATTTGAAATTTCAGTAGGCATTTTACCTTATCCTATTACATTTCTCATTACTGATTTAATTAGTGAAATCTATGGAAAAAAGAGAGCTAATGATGTTGTAGTTGTTGGGATTTTCGCTTCACTATTTTCACTACTAATTATTTATACTGCTTCAATTGTTCCTGCAACATCTTGGTCTCCTGTTGATGATTCTTTATTTGATACCGTTTTTGGTAATTCTACGATTGCAGTATTTGCAAGTATGCTTACCTACTTATTTGCTCAATTTGTAGATATTCAGATTTATCATTTCTGGAAACGTAGAACAAAAGGCAAACATCTTTGGTTACGTAATAATTTTTCAACCTGGTTTTCGCAATTTATAGACACTTTTACAATTGTGTTTTTACTTTGCTCTTTTGGCATTATTGATTGGGCAAACTTTAAAGGCCTACTCATTAGCGGATTTCTATTTAAAGTCTTAATCGCAGCATTAGATACTCCTTTTTTATATCTTGGTGTTTATCTTTTTAGACAGCGATTCAAACTAAAAGTGAATGAAGAAATTGACCTTCTTTAAGTATTATTAAATCATTAAAATCTTGCTAAAGTTTCTTAATAGCACAACTATTCTGCTCACCTTTGCGTATAATCTATAGAAGCTATTCTAAAAATGACATCACTCTTATGAAAAAAACTTTCAAAATTATTGGAATCATCTTACTCATATTCATTGCAATCTTAATTGCAATTCCTTTTGTTTTAGAATCTAAAATAGATACCATCGTTCAGAATTACGCAGATGAAAACTTGGATGCTGATTTGAGTTTTGATGATATTAGTCTTAGTTTAATTAGTAGTTTCCCAAAAGCAGAAATCAGCGTAGATAATTTAAAAATTACTAATAGATTGCCTTTTGAAGGAGAAACTTTAGCCACGGCAAAGTCTCTATCTTTTGAAATGCCTCTTGGCGAATTACTTAAAGGAACTGAGGAACCACTTATAATTAATGAAATTATTGCAGATGAAATGCTCTTAACGCTTAAGACTAATAAAAATGGTTCTGTAAATTATGATATTGTAAAAGCAAGCGAAAATCAAAGCGAGGTATCTGAGTCTAAATCGAGTGGTTTTAGTTTTGATATTGAAAACTACGAATTAAACAATAGTGCGTTTACCTATATAGATGAAGGCGCTAATACGAAACTATACGCTACAGAAATCAACCATAACGGTAAAGGTGTTTTTTCTGACGAGCTTTCAGAATTAAAAACTACTACTGAAGCCAGAGTTTCTATGTCTATTGATAGTACAGAATATTTAAGCAATAATATTGTAAAATTAGATGCACTTATCGATTTAGATTTAGAACAAAAAAAATACACGTTTAAAGAAAATAAGGGCTTTATAAATGCTTTGCCTTTAGAGTTTGAAGGCTTTGTTCAAATGGTTGAAGCTGGTCAGCAAATTGATATCAGTTTTAAGAATCCTGAATCTTCTTTTAAAGACTTTTTAGCAGTAATTCCTAAAGTATATGCTAAGAATATAGAGAATGTAAATACAACTGGAAATTTCTCAGTCAATGGTATTATTAAAGGTTTAGTGTCAGAGGAAACCATTCCGACGTTAGATATTAATATGCGTTCTGATAATGCGTCTTTTAAATATCCTGATTTACCTAAAAGTGTTGATAACATAATGATTAATGCTTCGGTTAAAAACACAACAGGTAATAT
>NZ_JADGDZ010000132.1 GCF_016744625.1 Winogradskyella sp. | reverse complement strand
GGTCTTTCATAATACTTACTAAACCTTGATTGGCATTTTTAATTCCATATAAATTCTCATATAGTAAATTAGTTATAAGTTATGTTGGTTTTAAAACCGATACCATAACAGTAACCGAAAACAAGTTTATAAAGCATGTGTTGCAGGCTTCGGATGAGTTAGATGCAGTAACAGTGACATCGCGTAAGCAAGCTACTTCAAAATCGTACTTAAAAGCGACTAACACACTTTTTGTAAGTAGCGATGAGCTTTTAAAAGCTGCTTGTTGTAACCTCTCAGAGAGTTTTGAAACGAATCCATCGATTGATGTTAATTTTGCAGATGCTGTTTCAGGAACTCGACAAATAAAGATGTTGGGTTTAAATTCACCCTATATTTTAATAGCTACAGAGAATATTCCTGCGATTCGAGGTGCATCGCAAGCTTACGGATTGAGTTTTATTCCTGGGACTTGGGTAGAGAGTATTCAAATTACTAAAGGAACAGGAAGTGTTGTCAATGGTTTTGAAAGTATTGCTGGTCAAATCAATGCTGAACTTGTGAAACCAACGACAGATGATAAACTCTTTGTGAACTTTTATGGAGCATCAAGCGAGCGTTTAGAATTAAACACACATATCAATACAAAAGTATCAGATAAGTGGAGTACAGGTTTGTACTTGCATGGAAATACACATCAGCAAAAACACGATGTTAATGATGATGGTTTTTTAGATATGCCATTGTATAATCAAATTAATGTGATGAATCGCTGGCAGTATACCAATCCAGAGAAAGGTGTAGTGAGTTTTATTAATTTAAGATACCTTAATGATGAAAAACAAGCAGGACAAGTTGATTTTAATCCTGACACTGATAAAGGAACAACTAATTTTTGGGGAAGTGAAATTAACACAGAACGTATTGAAGTCACTACAAAATTAGGTTATGTAAACCCTGAAGTGCCATACCAAAGTTTAGGTTTTCAAACGGCTTTTAGTCATCACAAACAAGATTCTTATTTTGGATTGAATCTTTATGATATAACACATAACAGTTTTTATTCTAATTTGGTATATAATACCATCATTTCAGATTCGCGTCACAAAGTAAAAACAGGATTAAGTTTTACTTACGATCATTTTGATGAATTAGTAAATGCAGATACTTACGAACGCACAGAAAATTCAATTGGTGGTTTTTTCGAATATGCTTACGATAATTTAGATAAGCTAACCATGACAGCAGGTGTAAGAGTAGATCAGCACAATAGACTTGGCTTTTTTGTAACTCCAAGACTACATGTGCGATATACACCTTGGGAAAAATCAGCATGGAGAGCATCTATTGGTAGAGGAAAAAGAAGTGCTAATATTTTTGCAGAGAATCAGAATATGTTCTCGAGTTCTCGTCAGATTAATATTTTAAATTCTGGAGGAAAGATATATGGTTTAGATCCAGAAATTGCGTGGAACTATGGTATAAGTTATTTGCAAGGCTTTAATTTATTTGAAAGAAAAGCGGATATTACTTTTGATTTTTACAGAACAGAATTTCAAAACCAAGTGGTTGTGGATTGGGAAAATCCGTTTGAAGTGAATTTTTATAATCTTGATGGAGATAGCTATGCTAATAGTTTTCAGTTTGAATTTAATTATAATGTCTTTGAACATTTTGATATACGAACAGCCTATAAGTATTACGATATAAAAACCGATTACAATTCTGGTCAGTTAGAAAAACCATTAATACCAAATCATCGTTTGTTTGCTAACGCGTCATATGAAACACATCTTAAAGATGATGGTAACCAATGGAAATTTGATGCGACATACAATTGGTTAAGCTCACAACGTTTTCCTAGTACAGATTTGAGTGCTCCAGAATTTAAAGTTGAAGAGTATTCACCAACCGTCGGAACGTTAAACTTACAAGTTACCAAAGTGTTTTCTCCTAAATTTGAAGTATATTTAGGTGGAGAAAATGTGACGAATGTACGACAACCAAATCCGGTAGTTAGTGCAGATAATCCATTTGGATCAAATTTTGATAGTAATTTTGTGTATGGTCCGATTTTTGGAGGTATGTATTATGCAGGATTACGTTATAGAATAAAATAACTTGTGAACCGTCATTACGAGAAACGAAGTGACGTGGTAATCTTTAAAATTGAAACTAAAATTATAATAGATTCTGAAACGAGTTCAGAATAATAAAAAAAATAAAGAATATGAAAAAGATAATTTTAATATTTACGTTATTGATAACTACAATAGCTTTCGCACAAAACAAAAATGCAAAAGCTTCTATGGAAGTAGATGGTATCTGTGGTATGTGTAAAGAACGTATAGAAAAAGCAGCTATTAGAACAAAAGGAGTAAAATCAGCAGTTTGGAATGTAGATACACACGAGTTAAAACTTATTTACGATGAACGTAAAACAGATTTAACAACAATTTCTAAAAAACTAGCTTCAGTCGGGCATGATACCAAAGAGATTAAAGCTACTGATGAACAATACAACTCTGTTCATCCTTGTTGCAAGTATCGTGATGAAGATGTGAAGAAAGATCATGAAAAAGAGAAAGAAAACGGAAAATAAAAATAATTGAGAAGCCTGAATTTTAATTCAGGTTTTTTTTATCCAGTTTTGTCATTCTGAACTTGCCTGTGCTGGATTTGTTTCAGTATTTCAGAATCTCATTGTACCTTTAAAATCTCTAAGATTATTAAATTCAATGCAAAAAGTAAAAAAATTCTCTCCAGAAATAAATAAGATTTACTTTATAGAAAGTCATACTCTTATTCATATTCTATCTGGTAAAGGAGGTATTCAGGTAGATTTTAAAAACTATTTTGATTGGCAAGAGAAAGCTATTTTTTTAGAAAAAGGACAATACATTAAATTCTTATCTGATGATTTTATAGTTAGAAGAATTGAATTTTCTAATGAAAGTAAATTTTATGACTCTGAAGTTAGAGTACTATTTAAACATCTAATTTCATTAGGTTATATAGATTTATTAGAATGTGAAGACTGTAGTACGTTTTTATCAGAATCGGCTTTAACTGATAACTCTGCAGATATTATTGATGTGTCTTCAAAACAATGGTATTGGCAAAATCCTTTTAAGGCTAATAAAGAGGAGTATCAAGTTATTTTTGATGCTAAAGAGATTATTGACGAGGAATATTTAAATCACTTAACAGGTAATGATTTGGTAAGTCTTATTAATGATCGTGGATATAATGCACAGGCTTTAATTAAAAATAAAATAGGCTTATCTGTTAAGCATCTAATGAGTTCTAAACGGCTTCAAGAAAGTCGAAAGCAAGTTGCGTTTACAGATAAAAGCATTCAAGAAGTGTCCTATGAATTAGGATTTAAAGATGATGCTTACTTTAATCGTGTTTTTAAAAATTCAACGGGTCAAACACCAAAACAGTTTCGAGATAATTTCGATTTTAAAAATCGTGATTTGTTTTCTCAGAATATAGTAGAACTGCTTCAAAAATATCATACTCAAGAACGCTCTCTTGAGTTCTATGCTAATAAAATGAATCTTTCTATAAAAGCATTATCTAATAAGGTTCAATCTAAAATGAATACCTCTTTAGGTCAATTAATTAGGTTAGAATTAATTAATACGGCAAAATTAATGCTTATTGAAGATGAATCTGTCTCTTCAATATCTAGACGACTTGGTTTTGAAGAGCCAAACCACTTCACAAGATTTTTTAAACATTATTCTGGCATTACGCCAACCAACTTCAAATTAAAAAAGTACAATTCTTAGTCCTTTTTTTGTAGCACCTAAACTTTAAATATCGATCATCTTTGCAGTGTAATAATCACTAAAAATAAAACAAGATGAATATTAAAGAACAAGTACAAAAAATGGACGCTGTAGTTTCAACTGGAGCAGTAGTAGATGCAGTAAAAGAGTTTTTCGCTGATAATGCAAACACATCAGATCATGGAGAAGGTGGAACAACAACAGGTAAAGCCGCAATGGTTGCTAAAATGGAAGGTTTTGTAGCCGGAATTGTAAAAGTAAATGGTATTACACTACATCATACGATTGTAGATGGTAATGTTTCTGCATCAGAATTTACATTCGACTTCGATATGCAAGGTGGTGGAAAAGTTTACTGGCATGAAATTATTCGTAGAATCTGGAATGATGAAGGGGAAGTAATCCAAGAAGAATATTTCAACGCAGAATAATTAGAATAATAAAAAATAAAATACAAAAAAATGAAACCATTAAAAAACACACTAATAGCACTAGCATTAATATTAACGACATCTTTATCTGCACAAGATAAAATGGCAAACAATTTAGATAATAGTAGCATTGCATTACAAGGCTACAGTGCAGTGTCTTATTTAGATTTAGGACTTGCCCAAATAGGGAATAAGAGTTACAAGTCGGAATACAAAAAAGTAGCTTACTATTTTACTTCAGCAGAACAAAAATCAACTTTCGATAAAAATCCGGCAAAGTATATGCCACAATACGGAGGTTTCTGTGCATTCGGTACTTATGCAGGTGCAAAGTTTAGAGTAGATCCAAACAAGTTTATTGTTGAAAACGGTAAGTATTATTTATACTTAAATAACGTAGAATTAGATGCAAAGCAATTATGGTTGGCAGAGAAAAACCACTCACAATTGAAAGGTATTGCAGATAAAAACTGGGTAAAACTGAGTAAGACTCATAATTAACGAATCTTAATAATAGTTATAAGTAATAGCGATTTGAATTTTAATTCAAATCGCTTTTGTTTTTTTATGTTATTCTCAACTCATTTTAGAATCTAATTTTTTAAACTTCATTTTGTATTTTTTTCGATTTGGTTAGCATATACAATCAGTCATAAAAACGGTGTCAAATCAATGAAGTTAATGCAACTCGTAGATTGTTCATCATTTTAACATTATCACTTCTTCATATAAAACCGAATTAAATCAGCAGTGGTAACAATACCTAAAACATTTTCATTCTTAACAACAGGAATTGCTCGATAGCGTCCTTTTGCAAACTCTTCAGCAACTGATTCTATGGTAGTATCTGTGCTAACAGTAACTGGATTAGGACTCATAATGTCATTTACAGTTAATTCATGGTATATAGCATTATTATCATCAAGACTTGCTCCTTTAATTTCATACATAAAATCAATTAAACTTACTATTCCAACTAGCTTTCCGTTTTCAGTCACTGGTATATGATGGTGAAATTTCTTCTTTTCGTAAATGTGTTTTACGTCAATAATTTTTTGCTCAGGAGAAATGCAAACTACATTTTTTGTCATTATTGAAGAGATAGGTGCTGATTTCATAACCTTTTTTTTAATTAATAAACCTATGATTACATAACCAAAAATAAGGACCAAATTGCAGATAACTACTGATTAAAATCATTTTTGGAAACTATGTTTAGTAATATCTTGTAATATCTAATTATTAACTCTTAACAGCCATGAAAACTAAAACGCTAATTGAACTTGTTACACTCTCATCGAGCCTCTATGTATTGGCGAGAGACACACATTTGTTAGATAAACTTGGTGAATGGTCTGAGGACAAGGCTAAAAATGTTAATGAGATAGCTTCTGAAACTATATTAGATGAAGATGGGAATGAATTAGACTTGGTAGATAAAATTAAGCTCAAAGCTGAGCAAGTAAAAGAGGAACTTGAGTCTAAAATTGAAGACGTTGTGTCCAAGGTGTATAAAAAAATCAATATTGCACATCTAAATGATATGAAAGCCTTGCAAGAAAAAATGGAAAACGCAGATGCTACTATTGCTTTACTCGAAGCACGATTAAATAAACTCGAAGCAAAATCATAACATGAGTCTATATTCAGACATAGGGAAAAAATACAAGTCTGCTGCTCGTTACAATCAAATTTTAAAAGTTTTGGTTAAGTATGGCTTTGAAGATTTGGTGCAATATTTAGAGAAAAAAAAGCGCTATCAATTTCTTCGTAAGCTTATTCCAAAGGCTTCTCGAGAACATGCATCAAAATTCACTAAATGGGAAAAAATGCGTTTAGTGTGTGAAGAGCTTGGTCCTACCTTTGTGAAATTTGGACAAATATTAAGTAATCGCCCAGATTTAATTCCATTAAAACTCACTTTTGAACTTGAAAAATTATTGGATAATGTACCACCAATGCCTCAAGATTTGGCAAAGCAAATGGTGGAAACTGAATTAAAAGATAGTGTAGATAATATATTTGCTTGGTTTGAGCCAACACCTTTTGCTTCCGCTTCAATGGCACAAGTGCATAAAGTAACGCTGAAGGATGGTAAGCGTGTCGCTTTAAAAGTTCAACGTCCTGGTATTAAGGAAATCATTGAAGAAGATATTAAGGTAATGTATAGTATTGCTGAAGTACTTCAAAAACGTATTCCATCTATAAAGAGTTTTGATCCTATTGGATTAGTCAAGAATTTTGAAGAAGCTATTCTTAAAGAACTCGATTTTATTAATGAATCTATAAATGCTCAGCGTTTTTATAACAATATTGCCAATGATAAGAGTTCTGATAATTATGCAGTAGCACCAAAAGTTTATCGTGAATATACTACGACTAAAGTATTGGCGCTAGAATTTATGTCTGGTACAAAAATTGATAATTTTATAGAATTAAAAGAAAAAGGAATAGATGCTAAAGTTATTTCGAAACGTTTAACCAAGAGTTATTTTAAACAAATCTTTAACTATGGTTTCTTTCATGCAGATCCACATCCAGGCAATTTACTAGTGCTTCCCAATAGTCGTATTTGTTATTTAGATTTTGGAATGATGGGAAGTATCCTTCCTAGAGATATTGAAGTTTTTGGAAAGTTGTTTTTAGCAATAACGAGAAAAGATGTTCATAAAATTATTAAAGCATTAAAACAATTATCTAATTATACGAACATTGAAGATATTAGAGCATTAGAGTTTGATATT
>NZ_JADGDZ010000028.1:24782-35686 GCF_016744625.1 Winogradskyella sp. | reverse complement strand
TAAATGACCAAGTTGAATATTTTTAATCTTGTATTCTGCTGTAAGCATTTCAGCCAAACGATTAGCTAAAAATTTACCTCTTGGTTGAATCCCAATAAGTACAGTTTCAGAAAAATCATCATGGTTTTCAATAAGTTGGCAAGCCAATCTGTGAAGGGTAATATTGACTTCTTTAGAGTTAAGTAATACTTTTTGACTCATATAGTATCCAAACATTGCTGGTTGGCAAAGTTAAGGTAAAAAAATAGGGTTTGCAATTAAGATAAATACTCAAGTATATTTATTTCTTTATAAACTTCTTTATAATTAAACTCTCTTCGACTTCAACAGAAACAAAATACAAACCAGATGGCAAAAAAGAGATATTGTATTCTTGAGATTCTTCTAGACTTTTAGCTTGATAAACAATCTTTCCTGTAATATTTATTATGGATAACATTTTTTCATCAGAACTGTTTGTAAATTGAAGTCTAAGGGAAATGTTAGCAGGGTTTTCTAATATTTGAAATCCATTAAAAATCACTCCTTCTGCAGACAATGTTACGCTAGATTCTAAAAAATCTGGAATATTGTTATTATTAGTATCATCATCTAACGGAGAGCCGTTATTATTATAGTCTTCGTTTATTGTTAAAACACCATCACCATCGTCATCATTATCTTCATAGTTTTTTAGACCATCACCATCTGTATCATCATCGTAAATATTTCCATTTCTGTTAGCATCTTCTCTTGTATTATCTATGCCATCAGAATCATCATCCGTAGCTGTGCACGTTTCAAACTTTAAACCAAATTGACCATAGGTAACGCCTGCATTTACAGTATTTGCAACTCTGCAATAAATTTCTGTATCAACAAAAAATGAATATTCTTCATTTATAGCATTTGTTCCGTTTGTAGCATCTTGATTGGTTAAGTGATATGATATAAGAATTTGACTTTCATCTAAATCACATAACATTGAATTAAACATATATTGACCTACTGTATATAGATCTCTTAAATACGCAATCTCAAACCCATTATTATCTAAATCACAAAAATAGAAATCTGAAATACCAGGAGGAGGTGGTCCACCCACAGGAATATCGGATAAGGCAATTGTAATTACAGAAATCGCAAAATCAGATCCATCTTCAGCAGTTACTCTCGCATAAAGAGTTTCATTACTTGATGCATAACTATAATAAATTGACAATTTATTAGCATCATTTTGCGCATCAATTAATGTTGAATAGTACCCAACTGTAGCATTGGTTTGATGTCCTCTAACCCATGAGTTTATAAATGATAAATTTAGGCAATCCGTATGATTATAACTTGAAAAAGTTATATCATAAGCAACTGTTTGAGCTTTTATAGTATATGAGGTAATTAAAACAAGTAAAGAAAATAAAATGAATCGATTAAGCTTCATAGTGATCTAAAAATTTTTATAAAGATAAAAAAGCCTCTCGAAAATCGAGAGGCTTTAGTTTATTTAAAATTTGAAGGAAATTATTTCTTCCCGTCTAATTTATCTTTAAGTGCTTGTAAAGCTTCATTTGCATCACCAAGAGTTGGCTTAGCTTCTGCCGCTTGAGCTTCCTGTTTTCTAACAGCTTGCTTAACGATTTTAGCCTCTTCAGCTCTAAATACTGCAGTATGAGATGCTACAACACGCTTGAATTCTTTATTAAATTCAATGATCTTGAATTCTGCTTCTTCACCTTTCTTAAGTTTAGAACCATCTTCTTTCTCTAAATGACGTGATGGAATAAATGCAACGATGTCTTCGTTAAAATCTATTGTCGCTCCTTTATCTACGATTTCAGTAACTGCTGCTTTATGAACAGTTTCTAAAGCAAACTCAGTTTCGTACTTATCCCAAGGGTTTTCAGTAGTTTGTTTATGACCTAAAGATAATTTACGTCCTTCTACGTCTAACTCTAATACAACTACATCTAAGTTATCACCTACGTTACAGAACTCAGATGGATGCTTAATTTTCTTAGTCCAAGATAAATCTGAGATATAAATTAATCCGTCAATACCTTCTTCTAATTCAACAAAAACTCCAAAGTTTGTAAAGTTACGTACAATACCTGTGTGCTTAGAACCAACAGGATACTTAGTTGTAATATCTGTCCATGGATCTGGTGTTAATTGCTTAATACCAAGAGACATTTTACGATCTTCTCTATCTAAAGTTAAGATAACAGCATCGATCTCATCACCTACAGTTACGAAATCTTGAGCCGAACGTAAATGTGTTGACCAAGACATCTCACTTACGTGAACCAATCCTTCTACACCTTCAGCAACTTCGATAAATGCACCGTAATCAGCGATTACAACAACTTTACCTTTTACTTTATCTCCAATTTTCACATCTTCAGCTAAAGCTTCCCATGGATGCTTAGATAATTGCTTAAGACCTAATTGGATTCTTGATTTGTTTTCATCAAAATCAAGGATTACAACATTTAATTTCTGATCTAACTCAACAATCTCATTTGGATGGTTGATACGAGACCAAGATAAATCTGTAATATGAACTAAACCATCTACACCACCTAAATCGATAAACACACCATAAGAAGTAATGTTCTTCACAATACCTTCTAATACTTGTCCTTTTTCTAGTTGACCAATGATTTCTTTCTTTTGCTCTTCAATATCAGCTTCAATTAAAGCTTTATGAGAAACTACTATATTTTTGAATTCGTGGTTGATTTTAACAACTTTAAATTCCATAGTTTTATTTACGTACTGATCGTAATCTCTAATAGGCTTCACATCGATTTGAGAACCTGGTAAGAAAGCTTCTATACCAAATACATCTACGATCATACCACCTTTAGTTCTGCATTTTACAAAACCGTTTACGATTTCACCAGTATCATGTGCATTGTTAACACGCTCCCAAGCCTTGATTACTCTAGCTTTTCTGTGAGATAATACTAACTGACCTGTTGCATCTTCACGCACATCAATTAATACTTCTACTTTGTCACCAACCTTAAGATCTGGATTGTAACGGAACTCATTAAGAGAAATTACACCTTCAGATTTAGCGTTAATGTCAATAATTGCATCACGATCTGTGATTGTAATTACAGTACCTTCTACAACTTCGTCATCTAAAGTGTCAACGAAATTTTCTGATACTAACTTTTCAAATTCTTCTAATTTAGTGTCTTCAACTTGCTCAATTCCTTCTTCGTAATTGTGCCAATCGAACTCTTTTAAGAATTTTTCTGGATTTGCTTGAGCTTCAGATACTACAGGAGCTTCTACTGTTACTGCTTCAGTTGCTTCAACCTCAGCTTGTTTTGTTTCTTTTTCAGACATGTGTGCTGAATAAAAATTTGTATTCTGTATCTTTAGAAAGATTTGCGAAAAATCTACAGAAGTTATTAATTATGATTTGTTCTTTCCCTTTCCTACTTTCTCAACTTCGCTAAAAAGGAGCGCAAAAATACTATATATTATCCTGAAAACCAAACACTAAATAAAGTGACTTTAATTTATTTACTGTGTCACATATATAGTATATCAAAATGATGAATAGAATGTTAAAATTTGGTACATAATTTGGTATATTTACAATACTATTAACAATTTAAAAAACTTAACAATTATGGTTAGAGCAAAATACCAAGGAGTATTAGACTTAGGCGAAAAATTAAACATTCAAAATGGAGATGTTAGTGAAGAAAACGGTGTACTCAAAGTAAATGGTACTGCTGCAACACAATATGAAAAAAACTTACTTTGGGATGCTATTAAAGTAGCAGGTGGAGACAATCCAGCTGATATTGTAGCGGATATAAAAGTTGCAGATGAGACTGTATATGCGAGACATACTGTAGCTTCCGGTGAAACTTTAGGTAAAATTGCTAAACACTATTATGGTGATGCAATGAAGTATAAAGACATTTTTGCTGCGAATTCTGATATTCTTAAAAACCCAGATTTAATTCATCCAGATCAAGAATTAATTATTCCAAATCTTTAATAGGAAGACATACATTATTAAAAGCGACTTTATTTTGGCTACGCTCAGTAACCAAAGTAAAGTCGTTTTTTTTATTACTCCTTTTTGTTTTTTTGGTAAGCTATTAATTGGTAATAGATTTTGCTTCAAGATTTTCATCTTTACTTATTCAAGACCTTCTAAAGTAATTTTTGCAAGTTGCAGAATTTTTTCAAATTGCTCATCCAAACTTAAATTTGAATTATCTATTTCAATAGCATCTTTGGCTTTAGCTAAAGGAGAATCTTCTCTTGTAGAATCTATATGATCTCTTGTGGTTACATTCTCTAATACCTCAGCATAGCTTGCATTATGTCCACGTTCTAATAATTCCTTGTAACGTCGTTTAGCTCTAGTTTCTGCGGAAGCCGTCATAAAGAGTTTTAATGCTGCATTAGGAAATACCACTGTACCAATATCGCGTCCATCCATAACAATGCCTTTATCCTTGCCCATAAGCTGTTGTTGTTCTACTAACTTCCGTCTTACTTCAGACAACGTGGCAATAGGGCTCACATATTGAGATACTTCTAAAGTTCTAATATTAGCTTCAATGTTTTTTCCATTTAAATAGACTTCAGCAAAACCTAAGTCTGTATTAAATTTAAAAGTGATATTAATATCGTCTAATTGATTAATGAGTTCTTCAGAATTAAAAACGTTCTCACCAATAAAATCATTTTCTAAGGCAAAATAGGTTACAGCTCTATACATAGCGCCTGTATCCACGTAGATATAATTGAGTGCTTTAGCAACTTGTTTAGCAACAGTACTTTTTCCTGTTGATGAAAATCCATCTATTGCAATGATTATCTTCTCCATATTTATTTCCCATGAAAATGGGAATTTCTTTAATTTAAATCTATTTGCAGCCCTAAAAAACTAGAATTAGAAGCACCAGTATATCTAGCATGTGTATAACTAAAGCGCATCTTATTTAGCTTTACACCTAATCCAACTGAAAGGCCAGAAAAATTTCTCTGATCTACAATTCTCAATTCTTCTGAACGTCTAAAATTATAACCTAATCTTATATTAAAACCTCCTTCTGGAAACAATTCTGCACCTAATATAAGATGTCTTAAGCCTTTATTAAAAAATCCAACTTTTTCTTGAGTCTGATTACCATCTAAATCTGTTGTTGCTCTTGCTGGATTAGAAACACCTATTGGCCATTTCTGTAAGTTCTCTAAAGTTAAATGCCAACGTAAAGGTACATTTTCTAGTGTTTGAGACATTCCGAAATTGACCTCGAGTGGCAAGGGTTCATTTTGTCCTGCATATGTTGTAAATTGAGTACCAATATTTCTCACAGTTAGTGCCGCATGAAAATCTAAATCTTCATTAATATACATAGCACCAAAATCTACAGCTCCACCAACAGAATTATATTGTTCTAACGACGAAGTAATAAGTTTCACTGTGGCACCAATATAAAAATCGGTAAAAGGAATATTATAATTATAGCCTGCAGAAAGTGCTGCTTCATTTCCATTAAAAGTTCCTGTAGAAACACCATTAACATCATAACCATCAAACGAACCATAATTAATATAGGTAATACCAACATGAAACGTTTGCACATGTCTATCCCAAGTATAAGCATAAGCAGCTGTTCCGTAACTTATACCTCCTAAATAATTAGAGTAGTTTACCGCCAATTGATTACCCATTTGATAATTTATTGAAGCCGGATTATATAATCCTTCCGTAACATCGTGATCGAAATTGGTAATGATTTTTCCACCAAGTGCAGCTTGTCTTGGAGAGGATACCAAATTTAAAAATTGATACGTAGATTCACCACCCAATTGCGCAAACAATGGCAGTGCCAACAACAAAAAACACAAGTTGGTAATCCTCTTAATCATAGACTTTGCAATATTATATAATTTTTCTTTTAAAATTACTATGATAAAACGCCCTTTTTTCCTTTTTACTTCAATAAAAAAATAAAACGTAACTAATGCTATGCTCTATTTTTATATTTCGTCTAAAGCAAAAAAATTATCATTTTATTTCACAATAATTTTAAAAGAGAAATTATATCCCTAAATCTATCTTAAAACGATGATATGATTTTTTTATTTTTTGAGTGAAGTTGTTTTTATTTTAACTGAAGTATTTGACCAATCATAATTGTATTGCTAGTAAGTCCATTCAGCTTCTTAATAGCACCAACTGAAGTTCCGCTTTTCTTGGCAATACTAAACAAAGTGTCCCCTTTTGCAACTGTCCAAACAGAAATGTTTTCTATTTCATTATTTAGACCAAAGTCTCTAACACGAAGCTTTTGACCCACTTTAATCAAATTTGTGTTTAGACTGTTTTTATTTTTTAGTTCATTTAAACTTAAATCATATCTCCTAGATAGGCTATATAAAGTCTCATCTTTTTTTACAATATGGAAATTTGATGTACTTTTATTAGTAACGTCACTTGCCACATCTTTTAATTCGGCTTCCTTTTGTAAATGAAAATTTCTAACACGAAGCTTTTGTCCTTTATTGATTAATGTTGTTTCTAAGTTATTTACTCTTTTTAATTCTGTTAAAGAAGTATTATAGCGATTTGCTATTTGGAATAAATTCTCGCCTTCTTTTACAATATAAAAATCTGATGTGGCATTAGAATCAACAATTTCTGGCATTTTATCAGTTACAACTATAGATGTATCTACCTTCCTCTTTTCTACAAGATTCACCAAAGTGATTTCTCCCGTAGCGACATTCAATTTAGCTGGTTTCCCATCTAAAACAACATCTCTATATTCAACCTCAGACTGTGCAAAAGCACCTAAACTTGATATAACAAGGGCAATAATAGATACAATTAATCTATAGTTTTTTTGCATTTTTAACTTTTTGAGTTGTTAACGCCAATTTTAAAACATCACTCATATCAGTCACATAGTGAAATGTTAAACCTTTTAGGTATTCTGGTTTTATTTCATCAATGTCTCTTCTATTATCTTCACAAAGTAAAATCTCTTTAATACGAGCTCGTTTAGCTGCCAAGATTTTTTCTTTAATTCCTCCGACAGGTAACACCTTTCCTCGCAATGTAATTTCGCCTGTCATAGCTAAACTCTTCTTCACTTTACGTTGAGTAAACAAAGATACTAAAGAAGTTAACATCGTCACACCAGCACTTGGCCCATCTTTTGGAGTGGCTCCTTCTGGCACGTGAATGTGCACATTATACTTGTCGAATACTTCTGGATTAATTCCGAATTTATCTGCGTTTGCTTTGATGTATTCCATAGCAATCGTTGCAGACTCTTTCATTACTTTACCTAAGTTACCAGTAATTGATAGATTCCCTTTTCCTTTAGACAGAATAGATTCAATAAACAGAATATCTCCTCCTACTCTAGTCCAAGCCAAACCAGTTACCACACCAGCAACATTGTTGTTTTCGTATTTATCGCGTTCTAATCTTGGGCTTCCTAAAATCTCTATAACATCCTCATTAGAAATCTTAATGTTATATTTTTCTTCCATTGCAATATTCTTAGCCGCATAACGTACCATTTTTGCAATCTGTTTTTCAAGTCCTCTTACTCCAGATTCGCGAGTATAACCTTCTACAATTTTTTCTAATTGTGGTTTTGCAATTTTTAAATGCTTATTATCTAAACCGTGTTCCTTTAATTGTTTTGGTAACAAATGACGTTTAGCAATCTCTACTTTTTCTTCAATTGTATAACCAGTTACATTAATGATTTCCATACGATCTCTTAATGCTGGCTGAATAGTGTTTAAACTGTTAGCTGTTGCTACGAACATAACCTTAGACAAATCATATCCCATTTCTAGGAAGTTGTCATAAAACTCACTGTTTTGTTCCGGATCTAAAACTTCTAGCATTGCAGAAGAAGGATCTCCTTGATTACCTGTAGACAATTTATCTATTTCATCTAAAACAAACACAGGATTAGAAGTTTGTGCTTTCTTTAAACTCTGAATGATTCGCCCTGGCATTGCGCCAATATATGTTTTACGATGACCTCTAATTTCAGATTCATCACGTAAGCCACCTAAAGATATTCTCACGTATTCTCTACCTAATGCTTCTGCTACAGACTTTCCTAATGAAGTTTTACCAACACCTGGAGGTCCATATAAACACAATATTGGAGACTTCATATCATTACGAAGCTTTAATACAGCTAAATATTCTATAATTCGTTTTTTAACATCGTCTAAACCGAAATGATCTCGATCTAAGATTTTCATCGCTCGTTTTAAATCGAATTTATCTTTACTAAACTCATTCCAAGGTAAATCTAAAAACAAGTCTAGATAGTTACGTTGAATAGAATACTCTGCAACCTGAGGATTCATACGTTGCATTTTAGATAATTCTTTATCGAAATGTGCTTTTACCTTTTCATCCCATTTCTTGTCCTTAGCACGCGCTTTCATTTCTTCAATCTCTTCACCAGAAGATACTCCTCCTCCCAATTCTTCTTGAATTGTTTTCATTTGCTGATGCAAGAAATATTCACGTTGCTGTTGGTTCATGTCGCTCTGAACCTTATTCTGAATATCATTCTTAAGCTCTAGCTTTTGATATTCGAGATTCATAAACTTCAAAGTTTGAAGTGCACGTTCCTTAAGGTTATTAATTTTTAATAACTCTTGCTTCTCTTCAACCTTAAGATTCATATTAGAAGACACAAAATTCACTAAAAACGAGTTGCTTTCTATATTCTTAATCGCAAACGAAGCTTCAGAAGGAATATTTGGACTTTCTTTTATAATCTCTAGAGATAAGTCTTTTATAGACTCTATAATTGCTTTAAATTCTTCGTTATCTGCTGCTGGTTTTGCTTCAGCCAAATCAGAAATAGTAGCCGTTAGATAAGGCGTTTCTGATATAACTTCTTTAATTTGAAAACGCTTTTTCCCCTGAATAACAACAGTAGTGTTACCATCAGGCATTTTAAGAACTTTCAAAATTCTTGCGACTGTTCCTGTTTTATAAATATCCTTAGCTGTTGGATTTTCTACCGCTTCATCTTTTTGTGAAACGACACCAATAACTTTTCCGCCTTTGTTTGCATCGTTAATTAATTTAATAGATGCATCACGTCCTGCTGTAATCGGAATAACCACACCAGGAAATAAAACGGTATTTCTTAAAGGTAGGATTGGTAACGATTCAGGTAGAGATTCATTATTTATTAACTCTTCATCTTCAGGTGTCATTAACGGAATTAATTCTGAATTCTCATCAAAATCCTGAAATGACAAACTGTCAAGGCTTATAAAATTTGATTTTCCCATATATGTTTTTAAGCCATTCTGTCATTTGTATTTTCAGAATAGCATTTGTTTAAATGTATTAATAATTAACTTTGCACTGAATATCAACAGATTAGAAGATATTCAAAGTTATTCACACTAGTGTAAATTCAATTGTTATGCCATTACCTTTATAAAAAACTAAAACTTTTTTCACTTAAACTGTAACAGTTAATGAAAGTCTTCATCTTTATACCAAAGCAATTGTTTTTTTGACATCAACCAATCAAAATATCGAACAGTTACTATTGCATTGTAAATCTGGAAACCAACGTGCACAGTTGGAAGTTTATAACAGATACAACAAAGCAATGTACAATACAGCAATTAGAATTGTAAAAGATTCTTTTAAGGCTGAGGACATAATGCAAGAGTCTTTTTTAACGGCTTTTACAAAACTGAATACACTAGAGGACACCAAAGTATTTGGTGCATGGTTAAAACGGATTGTAGTAAATAATAGTATTGCGCATTACAACAAAACGTCCAAACAAAATGAAGTGCCTTTAAATTCAGTACTATATAAAGTCGAAGACAACAATGGCATTGAAGAAAATAATCATAACAACGAAAAAGTAAAACAGATAATGAGCGTAATGAAAACATTAAAACCTAACTACAGTTTAGGCTTGTCATTACATCTTATTGAAGGTTATGATTATGAAGAAATCTGTGACATTATGAATATTTCTTATGCAAATTGTAGAACATTAATTTCACGTGCAAAAGAAAGTTTAAGAAAAAAGTTAATGCAAACAGTATAAAACAAAGAGCTATGCAAAAAGATACTATAGACGAGTTATTTGATAACCTAAAAGATGAGTTCGATATTAAAGAACCCAATCAAGGTCATGAGCTTCGTTTTTTAGATAAGCTAAAAACCAATGATATGGTTTCTAATGATTCTAAAAAATCATCTGGTTTTAACTGGAAACCTTTTCTAGCTATTGCAGCTTCTTTAGTGATATGTTTGAGTGTATTTACTACACTACAAAACGACACTGAGACTTTAGACTTAGCAAGTGTATCACCAGAACTATCTGAAACACAAGATTTTTTCACTGCGACTATTGAAAATGAATTGAAAAAATTAAATAAGGAACGCTCGCCATTAACAGAAGCTATTATTACTGATGCTTTAAAACATATTCAAGTATTAGAAACAGATTATCAAAATTTAAAAACAGATTTAACCGAAAGCGGAAACGATCAACGTGTTATTTACGCTATGATTACCAACTTTCAGAATAGAATAGACATTTTAACTACTGTTCTAGAACAAATAGAAGATATTAAACAATTAAAAATCAACACAAATGAACCTAAAAATACAATTTAGAATAGCACTATTGCTTTTGTTAATGCCTTTTATTGCATTAGCAAATACTGAGATAGAAACTACTAAAACGACGAAAGAAAGAAACATTAAAAAATCTTTTGATGTATCTTCTAATGCGACACTAAAAGTAAAGAATAGTTATGGAAACTTAAACGTCATTACTTGGGATGAAAACCGAATTGAATTTGATATTACCATAAAAGTAACAGGTAATAATGCCGAAAAAGTACAGGAC
>NZ_JADGDZ010000028.1:0-24772 GCF_016744625.1 Winogradskyella sp. | reverse complement strand
GGACCGTCTCGAAAGAATTGATGTGGAATTTTCTGGAACTAGAGACCTGGTTTCCGCCATCACTAAAATTGGTAAAAATGAAAAAAATTGGTGGAATTGGGGAAAAAAGATGAATCTTAAGCTAGAAATAAACTATATAGTTAAAATACCAATTACTAATAATGTAGAGCTTGGTAACGACTATGGTTCTATCAATTTAGATAAGCTTGAAGGTACTGCAATAATAGTTTGTGACTATGGAAAAATAACTACCAAAGAACTCATGGCAGATAACAACGATATTAGATTTGATTATAGTAATAACTGTTATTTTGAATATATTAAGAGTGGTACGATTAGAGCTGACTATAGTGGTTTTACTATCGCAAAAGCTGAGAACTTAACTCTAAGAGCTGATTATTCAAAATCAATTATTGAAGCCGCAGAAAGTGTAGATTACATCTGTGATTATGGCTCATTAAAAATTGATAATATTAATAATTTTCAAGGTAAAGGAGATTACTTATCCTTACGATTAGGTAATGTCTTTAGAAATGTAAATGTTAAAACAAATTACGGTTCATTAAAAATTGAGCGAATCGCTTCTAAAGCTAAAAACATAAATATTAATTCGGACTTTACTGGTATAACAATTGGATATGATGCTGGCTACAATTTTGATTTTGATATTGATTTAGATTATGCCTCATTACGAGAATCTGATGGCTTCAACTTTACGAATAAAGAGATAAATCATACTGAGAAAAAATATAATGGCTATCATGGTTCTCAGAATTCAGGTAATCTAGTAAAGATAAACTCTGAATATGGTAGTGTTAGCTTTAAAAAGCTATAAGATAAGTTCTCGATACAATTTCGATAAAAAATCAACCAATTAAAAAACAGAAATATGAAAGTATTAAAATCAATTACAGTATTAGTTTTTCTTCTAAGCACTACCCTTTCTTGTGCACAATGGGGAAATGGCAAAAAAATTAAGGGTGATAACAACATCACAACGACAACAAGGTCTACAGGTTCTTACGATGGTTTAAAAGCTGCAGGACCAATGGACTTTAAATTAGTACAAGGTAACGAAGGTGAAATTTCTATTAAAGGAGATGCTAACCTTATGGAATACATCGTTACTGAAGTAAAAAGCAATAAACTTGTTGTTAAAGTAAAAGATGGTTATAATTTAAAGCCTAGCCAAACAATTGTAGTGACTGTACCTTACGAATCTATTAGCTCAGTTTCATTAGCTGGCTCTGGTGATATAAAAAATACTGGCACTATAAATACTGACGATTTTAAAGTGTCTTTAGCAGGTTCTGGAGACATCAATTTAAACGTATCTGCCAAAAACGTAGAAAGTGCTATTGCTGGCTCTGGAGATATTGAATTAAGAGGTTCTACAAAAAATTTAACTACAAAGATTGCTGGTTCTGGTGATTTTGAAGGCAAAGCCTTAGAAAGCATAAACGTTACGGCAAAAATTACTGGTTCTGGTTCTGCAGACGTCGTTTGTAATGGGGAACTTAAAGCAAGAATTACTGGCTCTGGAGATGTAAAATACTCTGGAAAACCAACAAATAAAGATACTAAGATTACAGGTTCTGGTAGTGTGAGTAACTAAAATTTATAATCAACCAAAAATTGAAAAAGGACTGGCTTTGCTGGTTCTTTTTTATGATCTAGTTACGACCAAATCTTATTTTATTTCTATAAAGAATCTCTATTAAGGTATCATTCTTTTTGTAAACTCTACCATCAAAATCAATTCTCCCTTTATCAAACCTAAGAGTGTATAACTTCTTATTTTTATAATAAAAATCCGAAACCATATAAATATTGCCTTCAACAATTCTATTTTCAATAGAAGGTTCTAGTTTTGAAATATATTCTTTTACAAGGTCAATTGAATCTTTATTACTTATTTCATAAGCTTCAAGGTCTCTAATAGATTCTTCAGTAATTTTAACTGGATATAATATACCTAATCCAATACTGCGGATAGAAATTCTATCAATTCTATCTTCTTTAATATTTGAAGAACATCCAAAAAGCAATATAGTCAATATTAAAACTATTATCTTCTTCATTTTTTCCTACTTAGTTCCAGCCTCAAAATCAACCTTCCATTTCGACCAATCATCTAAGAAGTAATTAAGAATTACTGGATTATCTAACGTATTGAGTTTGGTCTCTGCTATAGTAATATCTTGAGGAAAGATAAAAGACTGTTCTATTTGGTTTGGATTTAAATATTTTAAATCTTTAGGCAAAGACTTCATATTAATTGCTTCATCATTACTGAGATTCCTCGCAATGATAAATCCCCAATCTCCAAATGAAGGAATATAGGTGTGGTAAGGTTCTACGTTTTCAAATACAGATTCTAGCGTATTGTTTATGCAACTAAAAACAGTGTTAGAAAAGTATATTTCACCAGATTGAGTTACAAAAACACCATCTTTCTTTAAATTACGTTTTACCATCAAAAAGAACTGTTTACTATATAGTCTTGCAATGGCTTGGTTCGTAGGATCTGGTAAATCTGCTATAATAATATCGTACTGCTCGTTGTTATTAAATAGAAACGTAAAGGCATCTTCTGGAATAAGATTAACACGATCATTAATAGCTGCATCCTCGTTAATTGCCTTTAAATATTGATTTTGTTTTGCCAAATAAAACATAGTACTATCTATATCTACGACATCTATTTGTTGTACAGACTTATGCTTTAGTACTTCTCTACTTGCTAAATTCTCACCACCACCTAAAATTAAAACACGCTTAGGATTAGGATGCATGCTCAATGGCACATGCACCAAGGATTCGTGATAACGATGTTCATCTGCTGAAGAAAACTGTATCACTCTATTGAGATACAATCTTACATCACCACTATTCTTAGTCATTACAATTTTTTGATATGGTGTTTGCTCATTCAGTACAATTGGTCGTTTGTAGATTTTCTGATCCCAAACCTTCAATAATTTCCCACCAAAAAGTACTAATACCAGTAATGCTGCAATGGCTAAAAAGCCATAGATACTATTCTTTTTTTTGTCTTTTAACAACGTAAAATTTAACGATATCCCTAAAACTATATTAACGATTCCAAATATTAATGAGGAATAATACAACCCAACAAAAGGTAATATTATAAACGGAAAAATGAGCGTAGCGATTAAACCACCTATATAGTCCAATGATAAAATATTAGAGAGATTGTTTTTTATATTACCTTCTTCTAAGGCAAAGGTTAAAAGTGGAACTTCCATTCCTGTTAGCAACCCAATTACAAAAATTACAGCCAAACAACTTATCTGCAAAACCGTAGGAGATACGTACACAAAAAGCATGTACAATAACGGAACTGAAATTCCTCCAATAAATCCTAAGAGATATTCTACATTAATGAAAAACGTTAGAGGTTTATGCTTTAAAAATTTGGACAAAAATGCTCCAATACCCATTGAAAACAAATAAACACCGATGATGATTGAAAACTGTCTTACACCATCACCTAAGAAGTAAGTTGCAGTTGTGCTGATAAGTAATTCGTAGATGATAGAACATAAACCAGCAATAAATACAGCAAATGGAATTAAGGCTTTTTTTTTCATTAAAATTTAACTATGTTTGAAGTATATAACTGGTCAAAGATGAATAAAAAAATTATAACAGGTCTCGCTTTAACTAAAAAAATAACTTTAACAGCTACTGTTGCTGCTGTCTTAGCGCTTCAAAGTTGTGCTGGTGAAGATGTAGGTCCTAGAATTAAAGATGCTAAGCAAGAAACTGTATATGAATCTACTCAAGGTGTAGTTACTGAAGTAGAAGAAATTGAACCAGGAGAAGACTACAAAATTATTGACGAACGCATCATTGATGATAAAGAAAAGTCCATTGCAATTGTACACACACTAGAAGGCACAGTTGACACCTTATCATTAAAAAAATTAAAGGACGATAATTCTTCTTACCGTCACTCTGGCTTAAGAGGTATTTTATATTATTCTTTAGCAGCTTCTTATTTTAATAGAAGTCTAAGAAACGTAACTCCAAACCAAAGTAACTACAAAAATGCATCGGCTTATAACAAGTCTACAGGTTTAAAAAATAATTTAAGAAGTTCGGCTACATCTCGTAGAGTAAATGTACCAGGAGCATCATCTAGAGGATATGGCAGCGGAAAGTCGTTTAGATCATTTGGAGGATAGTCGTTTTAAGGAAATTAAACGCCTAAAAAAGAAACACGTTCCACATCGTTTACATTGGTATTTAGAAGAAGACTATTTTTCTGAAGAACTACTTGGTATTTACCGTTCTGAAGTTGAACAACTACGTCGTATTTCTGATGAAGCTTTCTATTTATTTCAGCGTGCTACTGACAAAATCATAAAGGAAAATAAATTAGGTGATTTAGGTATTCCGCTTTCATTTCAAAAATGTATCGAACATACTTGGAATAATAAAACCAAACATCCTTTTCTTTACGGACGTTTTGATATTAATGGAGGCCTAAAATCTGATTATGGAAGAATTATTGAATTCAATGCAGATACATGCAGCACAATTCCTGAAACCTTATTATGGCAACCTTTACAGCTAGAACAATTAAAAGGAAACCCACAAAGTTTTAATACACTTGAATACGATATTACTTCAATATTATCTGGATTAAAACCCTTGATAGGAAAAGAACAACCCGTATTTTTAGGAACTTCTTTTGGTTATATCGAAGATGTAGAGAATGTTAACTGTATTATAGATATTGCATACGAAGCTGGCTTTAAACCTTTATACACCAATCTTGAAAATCTTATCTTTTCTGATGAAGGTGTTTTTCATCAAATAGGCGACGAATATGAAGAGATTGACGTGCTGTTTAAAATGGTGCCTTGGGATTGGATGTTTAATGACGAGCCAGAATTAGCAAAAACTCTGTCTGATTTAATTATAAATGAAAAGGTTGTAGTTTTAAATCCACCTTACACAGCCATTTGGCAGAATAAAAAGTTCTTAGCTTATATCACTCAAAACTTTCCAAATAATATTCTAGCCGAAACGTATTTACAACAAGAATCTCACTTAGGTGAATATGTAAAAAAACCTGTCTATGGCAGACTGGGTGAAAACATTGCAATACAGACTAACACAAAAGCAAGGGAAGAATCTAAAGGCGATTTTGGTAATCAGGATATGATATACCAGAAGTATTATCCTTTAAACAAGGATATGGAAAGTTACTACTACCAAATTGGTATGTTCTATACCAATAGAGCATCAGCAATAAATTTAAGAGCGCAAGAGTCACAGATTATTACAGACGATTGCGAGTTTATGTCACATTTTATTATTTGAAACTTCGTCAATTCGAGTGCATTTGACGATTCTAAAATTCGTGAAATTAGTATCGAAAATAAGAAGTTTATCTCTATTACAAATGAAAAGTTCTCGATACGATTTTTAATAAAAAATCACTCGAACTCTCGTATAATAAATAATTGAGTTTTTGTTAAATAAGATCAGGCGAAATAATAGAAATAGCCTCTCCCCTTTCAATCTGCTTAATAACAACCTTATCAGAGCCAAAAGATTTCATTAACAATTCTTGAATCTTCTTAGCATCAAAAGGTTTACAAGAAAAAATATCTACAGCAGCGAACTGATGTTCTGGCCAAGTATGGATACTCACATGACTTTCTTCTAATAAAATAAATCCTGTTACACCAATTGGTTCAAATTGTTTGAAGGACTCATTAACTTTAGACAGTTGTAGTTCTTCTACAATAGCATTTAAAACGGTTTGTACAGTGGGAACGAAAGAAATTGAATCAGCATTACAATTATAAACATCCCATGTAATGTGAGTACCTAGTGAGTTTTTCAAAATGGATAGATTCGGTTATAAATTACTCTTCTTCTGCAGAATAATCACTGTATGCACTTTGCATCATATCCATAAATTCTCTCGGATCGTATACTTTAACTAAGCTTGTGTAAGATTCATCTGCATCAACTTCAACCATTTCAGGTAAAGATTCTCTTGGCCCATAATCCCAAGTTACTTTATTAATAACATCTGTAATAACATCATAATTTCCTTCCATAGGAAAACCTAAAAATGTAACTTCTTTCTTAGAAATAGTAGATGAAAAATTATCTGAAAACATTTCCGGTCCATAATACTCATCTGATACCAAATACTCTGACAAAGATGCGTTTATCATATAAACCGATTCTGTGAAGTTATACTTTATAATACTATCATTTTCTAAGGTTAATTGATGTTCTCCTTTTCCCATCTCTACCCAAACAACTTCTTTTGGTGGTACGATAACTCTAAGTGTATCTACCACAATTTCTACAGAGAATTTTGTTGGGTTATCAATGGCTAAATCGACATTATCACTACAAGACGTGAATAATACTGCCGATAAAATTGAAAGTATAAAAAGCTTTTTCATGTGTTTATATTTATTACTTTTATGTCGTCGCATGCTGTTCGCTATTAATCATTTCCTTGTATGATAATATTTTGAACATGCTCGTTTCATGTGAACATATTTAGATATATGCAATATAAGAATATTTGTTAATTATAGAATTAATTCACACAAGAATCTAGAAATAATAAGCGCTCCTATAAAAATTGAAAAATGTTTAATTAATCAAAAACAATATTTACATATTATCTTTTTCCTGATTTAATTTGGGCACTCTAAAGAGCAGAATTATTCCTGATATAAAAAAGATAACAAGAAACAAAATAGCATTACGCATGCTACCTGTAACTTGGTCTATAGTTGCAAAAATCACCATACCTATTACAATTCCTATTTTTTCAGCTACGTCATAAAAACTAAAATAAGAGGTAGTGTCTTCCGTTTCTGGCAAAAACTTAGAGTAAGTTGAACGTGCTAAAGATTGCACTCCTCCCATTACTAAACCAACCAATGAAGCCGCAATATAAAATTGCATTGGTGTCTCCATAAAATAGGCATAGAAACACAATGCCATCCAAATAAAGTTGACAACTATAAGTGTTTTAATATTTCCAAACTTTGAGGATGCTCTAGAAGTTAAAACAGCACCAACAATAGCAACCAACTGAATAACTAAAATACTAACAATTAAGCCTTGGGTTTTAGCATCAGAACTTCCCCAAGCAATTTCCTCTTCTCCAAAATAAACAGCAACTAACATAATAGTCTGCACTGCCATACTAAATACAAAAAACGCAACCAAATAGCGTTTTAGTCTTAAATTTTGCTTTAATTCAATCCAAACTTGTTTTAATTCTTTTAGTCCATTAAACACCACTGCTTTTGTAACTTTATGACCTTTAGAAGCACCTTTTGGAAGGATATAAAATGTATATTGACTAAAGAGGATCCACCATAAACCAACAGTGATAAACGACACTTTCATCGCATCAATTGATGCAGAATCTTTGGCATTTTGTAATGCTTCTGCAATTTCTACTTCTGTACCATTTACCATAATGGTTTGAGAAATGCTGGTATCAAAACCAAACCAATCTGGTTTCATTACCATGGTGAGATTAATTAATAACAAAATAACACTCCCCAAGTAACCCATAGAAAATCCTTTTGCACTAATGCTATCTTGTTGTTTGGGATGAGCAATATCTGGTAAGTAAGAATTATAGAATACTAAACTTCCCCAATACCCAATTAATCCCATAAAATAGAACAAAAGACTTAAATGAATTTGTTCAAGACTAAACCAATACAGTCCAATACAACCAGCTCCACCAACATAACAAAAGAACTTCATAAAATTCTTTTTGTTACCTACATAATCTGCTATACCAGAAAGAATAGGTGATGTAAATGCAACTACCAAAAACGTAAAGGCAGTCACATAAGTAATTAGTGCGGTACTTTTAAAAACCATTCCAAAAGCCGAAACCATTTTTTCTGTTTGTGATATAAATAGTGCCGAATAAAATATTGGAAAGATTGATGAGGCTATTGTTAAGGTATAGACGGAATTTGCCCAATCATAAAACGCCCAAGCATTAAGAAGCTTTTTGCTTCCTTTTTTTAATTCATTCATAGTATAGAAATAAAAAAGCTGCTCGTATTGAGCAGCTTCTAAAATAATCAAATATTATGACTTGAATCTTAATTTATAGGTCTAAATGAATTTACACCATATTTCTTAGCTTCGGCTTTAGCCTTTACGGATAATGATCTTAAATTCTGAATTCTAGAATCATTACTTGGATGCGTGCTTAAAAATTCTGGTGGTGCTTGTCCTCCACTATTAGCTTTCATACGTTCCCATAACACTGAGGCTTCATCTGGATTGTATCCTGCAATTGCCATTAAATAGATACCTATTTTATCAGCTTCGGTTTCGTGACCTCTACTAAAAGGAAGCATTCCTGCAACATTTGATACAATACCATAAGATTGGTTAAATATACCTAGAGCTTGTTGATCCTTAGCTAAAGCAACGTTACCAGCTACAGCTAAACCTTGCTGAATATATGCCGCACTCATACGTTGTTGTCCATGATTTGCAAGTGCGTGTGCAACTTCATGTCCCATAATCGCAGCTACACCTGTTTCGTTCTGTGCAATTGGAAGAATACCTGTATAAAATGCAATTTTTCCTCCTGGCATACACCAAGCATTGACTTGCTCAGATTCTATAAGTGTGTATTCCCATTTATAATCATCTAAATAACCTTGAAAACCATTTGCATTTAAATAACGTTCAGCAGCTACAGCAATACGTTGACCAACACGAGTAATCATATCCGCATCAGACGTACCTGTTATAACTTTATTTTCTGTAAGCACTTGGTTGTATTGTGCAAAGGCAGATGGAAATAACTGATCGTTACCTACAAAAGCCAATGTTTTTTTTCCTGTAAATGGATTCGTAGCACAAGAAAGTACTACTGCGACAATTCCAAGGCTAAATATTACTTTTTTCAATTTCATAGCTAATGGTTTTATTATAATTACTAAAATACAAAAATCAATTCATACTATTTGACCCATAATTTATCAATTAGTCACTTTATTATTTACTTATAATATGAAGCTCTGAAAAATTCTTATCTACTACAAAAGAACTTGTTCCATTAGACTTTAATTGTTTTAAAGAAATAGTCTCGTTATCTAACTGAATTTCACCAATTTCGAACGGTAAACCATGAATTTGAACCTTAAACGTATCATAAGGAGTAATAAATTTACCTTCTTTATGTTGGTTAATAATTAGCTCATTGGTTCTACCTGTTAAATGGAATGTTCTTAAACTAAAACGGCCTTTAGTATAATCAAAACCGTCATTGGCATCACTAAACAATTCACTTTTCTCTTTACCTTTCTTATAATAAACATCTAAAGTAATTTCCTTTATTTCTTTCTCACCAACATATTGTTGAATTGGATATTTAGGAATAACAGCTCCTTCTTTTACAAAAATTGGCATGCTATCTATATCTGCATCAACCCACATCTCCTTGCCTCCTTTTACGATTTCGTCAGTCCAGAAATTATACCAATTTCCTTTAGGCACATACATACGTCTGCCTTTTGCATTAGACTCTAAAACTGGACAAGCCAGAATTTGTTCACCAAAAATAAACTCATCAGTTCTATAATGTGTTTGCACATCATCCTGATCATACAATACCAAAGATTTTAGTAATGGTGTGGCATGATCTACATAGTTCCAAAATGCTGTATATAAATACGGTAATAACTGGTAACGGATTTCTATAAACTTTCTTACAATATCTGTAACATCTTCATCGAAAGCCCAAGGTTCTTGGTCACCATGATCTCCAGAAGAATGCACTCTAAAGAATGGGTGAAAAACACCAAGTTGTACCCAACGTGTAAATAATTCACCTTGAGGCTGCTCAGCAAATCCACCGATATCACTACCTGCAAAAGAAAAACCAGACATTGCCATACGTTGTGCCTGAATATTTGCGATCCATAAATGTTCCCAAGTTGCTACATTATCACCTGTCCAAGTGGATGTGTAACGTTGTGTACCAGAATATGCTGAACGTGTAATAACAAATGGTCGTTTTGGATATGAATATTTCTTTAAACCTTGATATGTAGCTCTTGCCATCTGCATACCATAAATATTGTGCGCTTTTCTATGACTACATGGATTTCCATCATAATCATGTCTTACATCGTCTGGAAATGTTTTATTTGGCACCTCCATAACAGCAGGTTCATTCATATCATTCCAAACACCTTTAACTCCAATATCTTCTATTAATTCTTTAAACAAACCAGACCACCAATCTCTAACTTCAGGATTTGTATAATCTGGAAAATAACATTCGCCTGGCCAAACTTTACCTTTCATGTAAGCTCCATCTGCACGTTTGCAGAAATAATCTTTTTCAAGAGCTTCTTTAAAAACAGAATAGTTTTTATCAATCTTAATTCCTGGATCTATAATAGCAACCGTCTTAAAGCCGTCATCTAATAATTCTTTAACCATCCGTTTTGGATCTGGGAAGTAGTCTTTGTTCCAAGTAAAACAACGAAAGCCATCCATATAATCAATGTCTAAATAAATAGCATCACAAGGAATCTTAAGCTTTCTAAATGTCGAAGTAATTTCTTTTACTTTACTCTCTGGATAATAACTCCATTTACATTGGTGAAATCCTAATGCCCAAAGTGGTGGTAAATGGTGTGGTTTCCCTGTTAAATCCGTATAACTCTCTACGACATCATTCATCTTTGGTCCGTAAAAGAAATAATAATTCATCTCACCTCCTTGTGCCCAAAAACTTGTCACATTTCTACGTTCGTGAGCAAAATCAAAAGATGATTTAAACGTATTATCAAAGAAAATTCCATATGCTTTACCATGATGTAAACCTGTGTAAAATGGAATCGCCTTATATATCGGATCTGTATCCTTACCATAAGCATAAGAATCGGTTACCCAATTGTTATAACGCTTCCCTTTTAGGTTAAGATGATTAGGTTTATCACCAAGTCCATAATAACTTTCACCATCATTAGACACTTTACTCATTTTTACAATGTTACCTCCATACTCATAACTTTCTTCCCAGTGAAAGCCACTTTCATCTTGGTTAATGAGTTTTCCATCTTTAGCATCGTAAATAGAAACACTCAAATTAGCTTTAGATATCTCACAACGAAGCTTAGATGTTGTGATTTCATAACATTCTTTTTTTTCTTCAATTTCTAATTTGTTATAACCAATACTAGCATGTTTGGTGATTGCATAAGAAAAATCATTATCAAAGTTACCAACTGTAGTATATCTAAAACGCAGTAAACTATCTCTTACTACTGTTAACTGAAGTATAACATCATTATCTGTTGAAAAATATAAAGTATCAACGTCTTTTTTAAAGTCTATTATTTTGGAAGGAAATAAATTCCCTTTATTTTCTAATTCTGTATTTACAATCATAGATTATTTTTTTGCAAAATTGACCGTAAAAAAACGGAAAAATTTGAACTCCTGAAAGTCTTTAAACTAGTATTTATATGGATTTACCAACTATTACGTTTTCGAATAAATATTTTATCAGTATAATAATTTTCATCGCTTATTTTGGTAATACGATGATTGATTTATTAAGTAAAAATTATAAAAGACCCTTCAGTTTTATCTCAAAAGACTCAGAACTGAAGGGTTAACATTATATATTAGTTTTAATTTTTATTATTTAGAATATTTAAAAACAACCATTCCTAAAGGTGGAATATTAACTTCAATTGAATGATCTCTAAAATGCCAAGCTATAGCATTAGTTGCTTTCATTTTATTCTTGTAAGAACCACTGCCAAAATACTTCTTTAAATCGCTATTAAAAACTTCTTTTAGCTTCCCTTTTCTTGGCATTCCTAATTTATAGTTTTCTTTAGGGACTGGAGTCATATTACATGCAATAATTAAATCATCTTCTGTCTCATTTCCTTTTCTTATGTATGTGAATACAGAATTCTCAGAATCATTATAATCAATCCATTCAAAACCTTCCGCCGAAAATTGCTTCTGGTGCAATGCTGGCTCATTTTTATATAATGTATTTAACCCTTTGATTAATTCTTGTACGCCTTTGTGCGGATCGTATTCTAATAAATGCCAATCGAGGCTTTGCTCAAAATTCCATTCTCCACTCTGACCAAATTCAGCTCCTTGAAACAATAAGTTTGTTCCAGGATGTGTGAACATATAACTATATAACAATCTTAAGTTAGCAAAACGCTGCCACTCGTCTCCTGGCATTCTTCCTAAGATGGATTTTTTACCATAAACCACTTCATCATGACTCAAAGGCAACATAAAGTTCTCAGTAAATGCATAGGTCATTGAGAATGTTAAATCATTCTGATGGTGCTTTCTATAGATTGGTTCTTTTGCAAAATACTGTAACGTATCGTGCATCCAACCCATCATCCATTTCATACCAAAACCTAAACCTCCCATAAAGGTTGGTTTAGATACCATTGGAAATGCTGTAGACTCCTCAGCAATTGTTTGTACATCTGGGAATGATGAATATACTGCTTCATTCATTTCTCTTAAGAATGACATCGCTTCTAAGTTTTCGCGACCACCATACATATTTGGCTCCCATTCACCATCTTCTCTACTATAATCTAAGAATAACATTGAAGCCACTGCATCAACACGTAAACCATCGGCATGGTATTGATCTAACCAAAAAATAGCATTACTAATTAAGAAGGATTTTACTTCATTACGACCATAATTAAAGATTAAACTTTTCCAGTCATTGTGATAGCCTTTTCTTGGATCTGGATGCTCATATAATGCTGTGCCATCAAAGAAACCGAGTCCATGTGCATCTTCAGGAAAATGCGACGGTACCCAATCGAGAATAATCCCAATATCGTTTTGATGTAATTTGTCAACTAAGAGTTTAAATTCTTCAGGATATCCAAAGCGAGATGTTGGTGCAAAATAACCTGTAACTTGATAACCCCAAGAAGGATCATACGGAAACTCCATAACTGGCATTAATTCTACGTGTGTAAAATTCATGTCCTTTATATACTTAACTAATTCATCAGCCATTTCAACATAAGACATAAATCGTCCTTCTTCTATTTGCTTTTTCCAAGAGCCTAAATGGACCTCATAAACAGAATAAGGTGCATCTAAAGCATTGTGCTTTATACGCTTTTCCATCCATTTACTATCTTTCCATTTGTATGGTTCATCCCAAACTATCGAAGCGGTTTTTGGGTTATGCTCCGAACGTCTAGCATAAGGATCTGCTTTTTCAGTTTTTATATCGTTATGACTACTTTGAATCTTGTATTTATATTTGCTTCCCTTTCCTGCGCCAGGAATAAATCCTTCCCAAATTCCACTAGAGTCCCAACGCACATTCAATTTATGTTTACCTTCAACCCAAAAGTTAAAGTCTCCGATTACAGATACGTTTTTAGCACTTGGTGCCCAAACTGCAAAATAAACACCTTCTACTCCATTGATAGTAGTAATGTGTGATCCAAATTTTTCGTACAAGCGATAATGCTTTCCAGATTTAAATAAATTAATATCAAAATCTGTAAAACGACTGTGTGCAATTACTTCTGTCATAAACTAGTTGTTAATAATGTTTGAGATTCCTTTTAAAGGAATCACTGCCCATTTTGGACGTGAATTGAGCTCGTAGCCTAACTCATAAACAGCTTTTTCAAGCATTGCATATTTTAATAAGAAAATGCGTTCTTGATTATAGCCAATATTAAGATTTGCTTCTTGAATCTTAGCTATATAAGTGCCTAAAAAGACACTCTTTAAATATTGATAAAGAACTTCACCAGCTTCAAAAAGTGGATCTTGTTCTTGTTTATATAATTCTATATTATCAAATATTGTTGCGTAAATCGCATAATGAAAAGAACGGAATAAACCAGCTATATCCTTCAATGGTGGCTGTTTTACCTTTCTATCTCTAATAGTACTTTCTGGTTCACCTTCAAAATCTAAAATGTAAAAATCATCATCTTTAACAAGAACTTGCCCTAAATGATAATCTCCATGCACTCTAATACGTTCACCTTTTAATTTCGTCCAATCAAAATCTACAAAACGCTTACGAATGATATTCTTTTTCTCTAGAAATTCATTTGCCAATTCTAGTGCCAAACCATCAAGCTTATGCAAACTATTCTCGATAGTATTTAATCTGTTTTGAAATTGATAAAGTAATCTATTCTTTAACCAAACTGTATAATCACTATTATAATGCGTTGGTGTAAAAGCTGTGTCTTCAAACTCGCTACCTAGTGCAATGTGCATTTCTGCTGTACGTTTTGCTAAAATTTGAATTTTTGTAAAGACGTTCAACCCAACCCAATCAATTATTTGGAGTGGTACATCTCTAATTTCTAATCGACCAAAATCTTCTGTCTTAGGCAATTTTGATATGTCAATTTTTTTGTATTCTAAATTTAAAAATACCTTATGGAATTCAACCAACATATATTCCCATGCGTCACCTTGATTTTCTACCATTTCTTGCATTAAACCAATGGTGATATTGGTGTTTTCGCTATCTTTAATCTGAACACTTCCTAAATAAGCTGGTGTATTTTTAAAGTCCTTTTTTTCAGACAAAAAGCGGCTCATTTCATAATCTGGATTACGATCGGCATAAATACGTCTGAAGAATTTTAGAACATACTTTTCATTGTAAACAATAGACGTATTACTTTGTTCCATTCCCATATAACGCGACGATTCGTATTGGCAATCTCTAAATAATTCACTTTTATGATAGCGTACGCGTGTTTTATCTTTCGGTAAAGCGGTAAGAATACGTTCGAAAACTACTTTTCTAAAGGCTTCAAGATTAATAGCATCAATAATAAACCCTTCTTGACTCTGAATGCTTATTGGTAAAATTCTGTCATCTTGAGCAAAGCTTTCGTCCGAAACAAAAGCTATCGGTAAGAAATAATGCTGATAGAAAGCTTCTGTGTAATTAACTTCTAAAATAAGACCATAATAGACTTCCCCATCCTTTTGGATTCTAAAATATTCGGCTAATTCTATATACTTAAGTTTACTAGCTTTTCCGCCATACCAACGTTGTTTAACGATATAGTTTTCTAGCACGTCTGACAAAAACACTTTTATAAACGCTTCATTTTCTAAAAGTTCCTCCCACTTATCATTAAAGTTATATGGAGATTGAAGTACTGCTGTTTTTGTCTCTTTCGTTGCCATCCTTATTTATTTATCTTAAAGATATGAAAAGGAAGTGTTGGATGCAATTCTACAAAATTCCATTCATCGTGCCAATTATAACTACTTGCAGTTACTAAATCTTCTACTTGCACTCGATGACCAGCATCAATACCTAAATCACTCAGTGGCAGTCGCATATTTGCTTGTTGTGCATAATATTGATCCAAACTAATAATAATTAAAAGCTCATTCGTCTTATCGTCATTCCATTTATAAAATGCTATAAGATTCTCGTTTTGAATCTCACAAAACTTAATATTATTGGTTTGTTGCAAGGCTTCATTTTCATGACGAATAGCATTAATCTTTGAAATTAATAAAGTTAATTTACTTTCCTTAAACCAATCGTAATGACATAACTGAAATTTTTCAGACATATAATATTCTTCCTTTCCTGGAATAGCATCATCAATCATTTGCTCAAAAACAGGGCCGTAAATTCCAATACTAGAACTCATTGTTGCTGCCAAAGCATAACGCTGAAGGTATTTAGATTCGTTCGCTCCTTGCAAATGATATGGATTAATATCTGGTGTATTTGGCCAGAAATTAGGTTGCATAAATTCGCGTTGGTCCTTTTGTGTTAATTCAGTGATATACTCAATAAATTCTTCCTTGGTATTTCTCCATGTAAAATAGGTGTAGGATTGTGTGTAACCTTGTTTTGCAAGTTGCTCCATTACCTTAGGTCTGGTAAATGCTTCAGCCAAGAACAATACGTCTGGATGTTTTTGTTTTACTTCAGCAATCAACCAATTCCAAAAATAATAAGGTTTTGTATGTGGATTATCAACTCTAAAGACATTAATACCACAATCAACCCAATAGAGCATAGTTTCTAAACACTCCTTCCAAAGGCTTTTATAATCTTTACTCTCCCAATAAATAGGAAGTATATCTTGGTATTTTTTTGGTGGATTCTCAGCATACTGAACCGTTCCGTCGGGTCTCCACTTAAACCAATCTGGATGTGACTCTACCCATGGATGATCTGGTGCAGCTTGCAAGGCATAATCCATTGCAACTTCAATATTGAGCTCTTTTGCTTTTTTAATTAATTGTTTGAAATCTTCAACTGAGCCTAATTCTGGATGTAAATCTTTATGTCCACCATGTTGAGAACCAATTCCCCAAGCAGAACCTACATCACCTTCTTTAGCCTCAGTGGTGTTATTTTTTCCTTTTCTATTAACTTCTCCAATTGGATGAACTGGCGGGAAATATAAGGTATCAAAACCCATTTGTGCTACTCTTGGCAACAAACGCTCACAGTCTTTAAAGGTTCCGTGTTGTCCATTAGTTTCTGAAGTTGAACGAGGAAAGAACTCATACCAAGTACTAAACCTTGCTTTCTTTCTATCAACGTAAACTTGTAGTTCTTTAGATTCGTTAGATAAATGTTTTTTAGGATACTTCACAAAAACCTTGTGAAGCTCAAAACTCATGGCTTCTTTTATAGCTTCGTCATATTTACTTTCATCATTAAAGCAATCTATGCAATAGTTCAAATAATCTTTTTCTTCTTTAGTACCTTTTTTAAGTAAAGGTTCTAAATAAGTCACTCCTTCTAATAATTCTGATTTTACGTGTTGGTTATCATCAATCTTACGCTCAATGCCATGTTGCCAATTAAGTGCATAATCAACCCAACCTTGAACTTTATATGTATAAAAACCTTGTTTTTCGACTATGAATGAGGCTTTCCATTCATCGTTACCAACGTCGAACATTCTGGCTTCATTCCATTTTTTAGCTTTTTCGTGCTTAAACAAAACCGAAGCTGCAATAACATCATGTCCATCTACTAACACATGGGCATCTACATTTACAATTTCATTTACAATTCGTTTTATAAAAAATTCTCCGCTATTAATTTGTGGTTTAACGGCATCAATAACTACTCGTCTTTGGTTTTGCATAGTAATGGTTGATTGTTATTTACGCTGCGAAATTAACATACATTATCGATATTTAAAAGACAATATATTTGAAAAAGATACTACAACGTTTGAATTGGATAACTATTTAAAAAAACAAATTCGCTACTGAATTATTGTACCTGAAGGAATATGAGTATCCTTCTTTACAACCACAATTCCGTCTTTTATAAGATAACTGTCGGTTTCTTTGTCTTTAAGGTTTTCTCCTCCATTAATTCTAACATCATCACCAATTCTACAGTTTTTATCTAGAATGGCATTCTTAATAAAACAACGCTCTCCAATTCCCATAAATGTATTTACTTTTTTTGCCTGAACATCCTCTAAAGATTCATAGTGGTCGTTGCCCATCATATAACACTTAATTACCGTAGATTCTGCTCCAATTCTTGAACGAATTCCTATTACAGAACGTTCAATCTTTGCTGCATGAATCAAACAACCATCTGCAATGACTGTTTTATCTAGTAAAGTTCCAGAGATTTTAGATGTAGGTAATATCCTCGCATTAGTATATACACGTTGATCATTATCGTATAAATTGAATTCTGGGATATTATCTGTTAATCCTAAATTAGCTTCAAAAAAAGAATCTATATTTCCAATATCTGTCCAATACCCTTCGTATTGATAGCTTAAAGTCTTATGTTTTTCTATAGCGCCAGGAATAATTTCCTTTCCAAAATCTACAGTACCTTCTTTTGCCATTAACTTTACCAATAAGTCTTTATTGAAAATATAAATACCCATTGATGCTAAATAATGTCTTCCGCTATTATTCATTTCGTCGCTAACATTAGATGTCCAATCTGGTAACAATGATGCGTCTGGTTTCTCAATAAAAGATTCTATAACATTATTCTCATCAGTTTTTAAAATACCAAATGATGTAGCATCTTTTGCATTAACAGGATAAGTTGCAATAGAAATTTCCGCTCCACTTTCTTCATGAGCTGTTATCATTTCATTAAAGTCCATTTGGTACAACTGATCACCAGATAGTATTAAAGCATATTCAAAATCGTGAGCCAAAAAGTGATGCATACTCTGCCTTACAGCATCAGCAGTTCCTTGAAACCACTCACCACTATGAATTGTTTGTTCAGCTGCCAAAACATCAACAAAAGCAGAACTAAAAAAACTAAAATGATACGTGTTTTTTATGTGCTTATTTAAAGAAGCCGAATTAAATTGAGTTAAAACAAACATCCTCTTAATATCTGAATTAATACAATTTGAAATTGGAATATCTACTAATCGATATTTTCCTGCAATTGGAACGGCTGGTTTAGATCTGTTTTCTGTTAAAGGATACAATCTAGATCCTTGACCTCCACCTAAAATAATACTCAAGACTTTACTGTTAATCATTTCTTATCTATTAAAGATTTATATATAGCTTCTGTTTGTTTTGCAATGGCTTCCCAATCAAAAAATTCTTCAACACGAGTTCTGCCATTTTTTGCCATTTTAAGTTGCAATTCTTTATTATCAATTACTTTATTGACACCTTCAGCTAAATCCCTAGAAAACTGATCGGGATTTACAGGTTCGAAAGGTGCTGATTTTTGTTGTTCTAAGTTAATTAGTAAGCCTGTTTCTCCTTCAACAACAACTTCTTTTATACCTCCAACTGCACTTGCCACAACAGCAGTTTCGCATGCCATAGCTTCAATATTAATAATTCCGAAAGGTTCGTAAATAGAAGGACAACAAAATACATCTGCATGAGAATAAAGTTGAATGATATCTTTTTTGTCGAGCATTTTGTCTATCCAAATAATATTATCTCTTGTCTTAGATGCTTCTTTCACGCTATCTTCCATTTCCATAGCAATTTCAGGTGTATCTGGCGCACCAGCACATAAGATGACTTGTATGTCTTCATCAATATACTTTATTGCATTTACAAGATGAATGATTCCTTTTTGACGTGTAATTCTACCGACAAATAAAACGTAAGACTTGCTTTTATCAATACCATATTCGTCTAAAACAGAAGTTTCACTAACAACGACATATTCTTTTAAATCAATTCCATTATAAACCACTTCTATCTTACTTTCATCAACATCAAAATGCTTAAAAACATCTTCCTTTGTTTCTTCAGAAACGGCAATGAGGACATCAGCCATTTCAATAGCAGCTTTTTCAATCCATGAAGATGCATCATAACCTCTTCCTAACTGTTCTCTTTTCCATGGTCTTAAAGGTTCTAATGAATGTGTTGTTATAACCAAAGGCACACCATAACATAACTTAGCCATAATACCTGCAAAATGAGAATACCATGTATGGCAATGCACTATATCTGCATCAATCTCATCAGAATTCATACTTAAACAGGTACTCAAAGTTTTAAATATTGCTTTTAATTTATCATTGGAATTATCGAACGCTGAGTTTTCAAACGGAAATCCTTTAACGCTCAAACTATTACTTGCAATATCCTGATCACCAAAGGCTCTTACCTCTATTTCCATCAGTTTAGATAGCTCACCAGCTAAATATTCGACATGCACTCCTGCACCTCCGTAAACGTAAGGTGGAAATTCTCTTGTAAAAAATAATGCTTTCATTGAGAGTTATACTGTAAGTTATTAATTTAGTCTTAGACTAATCTTATTCCTTATAATTATTGAGCAATAGGTTTTGAATTTACAATTAAATATTAGACTGCTAAATTATTATGTTAGTTAATTCCTCACTAGTGAATGATTAACAATTAATGAGCATAATTTATCTAAAAACTCAAATTTAAGGCTGATTTATTAAGAAATATAGATTTCGAAATTTAAGATATCGTTAAATATTTATTAGGGTTATATAGAACCATTAACTTTATAAAAATAAAATTATGAAAAACATAGTATTAATTGTCGTCATCAGTTTATTCTTTGGCTGTAATAGTTCAGCACAAAAAAATAAAACGACTGAAAAAGAAGTTTTTCCAGTAACAAAGACAGAAACAGAATGGAAAGAGCAACTTACAGAAAAACAATATCTGGTATTAAGAAAAGCAGATACAGAACGTCCATTTTCTAGTGCCTTAAACAAAAACTATAAAAAAGGTATATATTATTGTGCTGCCTGCGACACACCATTATTTAAAAGTGAACACAAATTTGATTCTGGTACTGGCTGGCCAAGTTTTGACAGAGAAATTGACGGGAATGTCACTTATGGCTCTGACAACGATTTAGGCTACAGTAGAGATGAAGAGCACTGTGCTACTTGTGGTGGTCATTTAGGCCATGTATTTAATGATGGACCAAGAGAAACGACAGGCAAACGTCATTGTATTAATGGTGTGGCTTTAAAGTTTGTTCCTGAAGGATAAAACTAAAACCTTAATAGACATTTTGCTTTTGCAATACGTCCTTAAAATTTATTAATAGCGATATAACATCTAACTATAGCAAATCATAGTTTTTTAGATGTTGTATCGCTAATTTTATATCATTAAATTAAATCTTATGGATCTGTCATACCTAACCAGTTCAATTAAACAATTTGAATACTACAAAAGTCTTGGTGATAAAACCATGGCACAACTTTCGTTTAAAGAACTTAAAAAAGAGTTTGCAGAAGATTCTAATTCTATTAGTATTATTGTTAAGCATATTGTTGGCAACATGCTGAGTCGTTGGACTAACTTTTTAACAGAAGATGGCGAAAAAGAATGGCGCAAACGTGATGAAGAATTTGAAGATACTTTTACTTCTAAAAATGATTTACTTAATGCATGGAATAAAGGTTGGGATTGTTTATTTGAAGCCATTAAACCATTATCTAAAAATGATTTGAACCAAATTATCTACATAAGAAATCAAGGTCATACTGTTATTGAGGCTATGAATAGACAGATGATGCACTACGCTTATCATATTGGACAAATTGTGTTTTTAGGGAAATTAATAAAAGGTTCCGATTGGAATTCCCTTTCTATTGCAAAAGGACAATCAAAAGTTTACAACAAAGATAAATTTGAAAAAGATAAAGGTCGAAGACATTTTACCGAAGACCTTTAATATTACGTTTTGGTTTCGTAAATTCGTAGCTTCAAAATTCAACTAAAAAATTGACGCATGAGTAAATACGATATTATAGTTTTAGGAAGTGGTCCAGGTGGCTATGTTACTGCAATTAGAGCATCTCAATTAGGATTTAAAACTGCTATTGTAGAAAAAGAAAGTCTTGGTGGTGTATGTTTAAATTGGGGTTGTATTCCGACAAAAGCACTTTTAAAATCTGCTCAGGTCTTCGAATATCTTAAACATGCTGAGGACTATGGTCTAAAAGTAAAAGATGCTGAACACGATTTTGATGCTGTTGTAAAACGTAGTCGTGGTGTTGCTGACGGTATGAGTAATGGTGTAAAATTCTTAATGAAGAAAAATAAAATCGACGTTATTGAAGGTTATGGAAAACTTAAAACTGGAAAGAAAGTAGATGTAGATGGTACTGAGTATTCAGCAGATCATATAATCATAGCAACTGGAGCACGTTCTCGCGAATTACCTAGTTTACCACAAGATGGTAAAAAAGTGATTGGCTACAGACAAGCTATGACTTTAGACAAACAACCTAAGAAAATGATTGTTGTTGGTTCTGGTGCTATTGGTGTAGAATTTGCTTACTTCTATAATTCTATGGGAACTGAAGTTACCATCGTAGAATATCTAGATAAAATTGTTCCTGTTGAAGATGATGACGTTTCTAAACAATTAGAGCGTAGTTTTAAAAAATCTGGAATTAAAATAATGACGTCTGCAGAAGTAACTTCAGTAGATACTTCTGGTAAAGGAGTTAAAGCGACTGTAAAAACTAAAAAAGGAGAAGAAGTTCTTGAAGCTGATATTGTTTTATCTGCTGTAGGTATAAAATCTAACATTGAAAATATAGGATTAGAAGATGTTGGTATTGCTGTAGATAGAGATAAAATCTTAGTTAATGATTACTATCAAACAAACATTCCTGGTTACTACGCTATTGGTGATGTTACACCAGGACAAGCTTTAGCACACGTTGCTTCAGCTGAAGGTATTCTTTGTGTAGAAAAAATTGCAGGTCAACATGTTGAAGCCTTAGACTATGGAAATATTCCTGGATGCACGTATTGTTCACCAGAAATAGCATCTGTTGGTTTAACTGAAACGCAAGCTAAAGAACAAGGTTTAGATGTAAAGATTGGTAAATTTCCATTCTCAGCATCAGGTAAAGCAAGTGCCAGTGGAGCAAAAGATGGTTTCGTAAAAGTAATCTTCGATGCTAAATATGGCGAATGGTTAGGTTGCCATATGATTGGTGCTGGTGTTACAGATATGATTGCTGAAGCTGTTTTAGGCCGTAAATTAGAAACAACAGGACATGAAGTATTAAAAGCAGTACATCCTCATCCAACAATGAGTGAAGCTGTTATGGAAGCTGTTGCAGCTGCTTACGATGAAGTAATTCATCTTTAAAAGTTTAGAGTTATGAGTTTTCTTACTCATTTTTCTATTTCCATTAATGAAACTAAAAAATGCGATTCTTACGAATCGCATTTTTTGTCTTTATTCTTTATTCTCTTCTCTTTGTTCTCAAAGAAAACTCTCAACAGCCAACTCATAACTCTGCAAACCAAAACCCAATATAACACCTTTAGCGTTTGGAGAAATATAGGATTGATGTCTAAAATCTTCCCTAGAAAACGTATTTGAAATATGCACTTCTACCACAGGTGTGGTAATCGCCTTTACAACATCTCCTATACCAACTGAAGTATGTGTATAGGCTGCAGCATTCAAAACAATACCATCATAAGAGAAACCAACTTCTTGTATCTTATCAATAAGCTCACCCTCAATATTAGATTGAAAATAATCTATACTAACTTTATCAAATTTAGACTTAATAGAATTTAAGTAATCTTCAAACGTTTCACTTCCATATATCTCAGGTTCACGTTTACCTAGCAGATTAAGATTAGGACCATTAATGATAATAAGTTTCTTCATGAGGTAAATATATTAAAATAAGCGTACAAAAAAACCGAAGCTATTAACTTCGGTTTTTTTTATACATAATGAGTTGGTTTTACTAAAACTTGTAAGTAATACCAAAGTTAATATCAGATAAGTTTAAGTTTAAACCGAAGTTATTTAAAGCTTCAGCACCATCTACATCTGCTTTAGCACTGCTATAAGATAAAGCTCCTACAGACGCTCTTAAAGCGATACAATCTGAAACAAAATAATTTACACCAGGTGTAACAGCAATAGCAAAAGTATTAAACTTAGCTTCTGCACCTCCATTAGGTTCAAATTTAGAATTAGTGTACGATACACCAGCTCCTAAAGTAAAAGAAAATTGGTTAGAAGGAGTAAAGAAATATCTTGCACCCAAACCAGCACCAATATTAGTAGTCTTATCATCATTAGCTGCTTCTGCAGTACCAATTAATAAGTTAAGTTCTAAAGCAATGTTGTCATTAATAAAGTAACCAACCGAAGGTGAAAAGTTAAATGAATTACTTTTAGCATCTGCTTGTTTAGCACTATTAAAACCAACTGATCCACTAACGTAGATATCACCATTAGCAAAACCACCAGTTGTAGTTTCTTCTTGTGCATTAACACTTGTAAATCCGAATACTGCTACTGCAGCCATAAATAATAATTTTTTCATAATTAAGTTTAATTTTTAAATTAATTTGGTCGGCAAATGTAGGTTTTGGGCTACGTTATTCTATATTTAAAATGTTAAAAAAATGTACTGTTTGTCGAAATTATTTAAACCTCAAATTTATGGCAAGACTAAATCTACTACACTCTATAATAAATGACAACAATCAGTTTAAACTTATTTATATTTAAGAATAAAGCATAAAAAAACCGAAGCATTACTTCGGTTTCTAATTGTATTATTCAGGAAATTAAAATCTATAACCTAAACCAATTTGCAGGTAATTAAACTTTGTTTTAATATTAAAGCCTTCAAATCCTTCTAAATCTCCATCTAATCTATCAGATAATCCAAAAGCATATCTAGCGTCTAAAAGGACATTCTCAGTTATATCATAAGACAATCCGAGAGCAATACCAAGTCCTAATCTCTTTAAGCCTTCAGAATCTTCTTCATTTAAAAGATAATCTAATTGAGGCCCTAATAACAGACTAAACTCATTATTTGCTTTGTATTTAAATAAAATAGGTACTAATAGTATTCCTGTACTTTCTTGATCTTGACTATAGCTTGCATAATGCAATTCTGGTTGTAGATTGACTTTTTCTGATATTTCAAATTCTCCAAATGCACCTATATAAAATCCAGAGACATCATCTGACGCTGAAGTACCCTCTACAGAAACTCTAAGAATAGTAGAAGAATAACCTGCCTTTACTCCAAATTTTGGTTCTGATGATGTATCAGAATCGTCTTGTGCATTAACACTAATTAGCGTTAATAAAAAAACAGCAAGTAATGATAAAATGTTTTTCATATTATAAATTTTGTGTTTTAATTTAAATCAAATGTAGTTTTTTGACTTCAATTAAATATTCTTAAAG
>NZ_JADGDZ010000027.1 GCF_016744625.1 Winogradskyella sp. | reverse complement strand
TGTCTAAAACAAATACCTTTTTAGGAGAACATGTTAAGAATGGTAAAGTAGCTTATTCAGACATAAATAAAGATCAATCTACTTTAGATGAACTTTTAGAAATTGCAGAAGGTGTTTCAGTTAAAGTTTTAGATGATAAAAACTATCAAGCCTTTTGGATTAACGCTTATAATATTAGTGTTATAAAGGGAATAATAGATAACTATCCTATAAAGTCTCCTCTAGACAATAAAGGTTTTTTTGATAAGACGACTTATAGTTTAGGTGGTGAAAAAGTGACACTTAATGGTATTGAAAATGATTTGCTTAGAGCTAAATTTAAAGATGCACGCTTTCATTTTGTTTTGGTTTGTGGTGCAGTTGGTTGCCCTCCTTTAATTAGTAAGGCGTATTTGCCAGATACTTTAGAAATTCAATTAGAGACTCAAACTAAAATAGCCTTAAATGGTAGTTTTTTAAAAGTAAATTCAAAAAATAAAAAAGTTGAAGTTTCTGAAATTATGAAATGGTATAAGGAAGATTTTACCATGGATGGAATCACTGAAATTGACTTTATAAACAGATACAGAACAGAAAAAATATTAAAAAATTTTAAACTCAGCTACTTTACCTACAACTGGAGTTTAAACAAACTATAAAATAGAACAAACTATAAAATAGAACAAACAATCAAATAAAAAAGCAATGAAAAAGTTAAATATAGTATTAATAGCAGTAATGATCTCATTTTTAGGTTTCTCACAAGAGGATGAAGATTCACAAAAAAGTGTCATACAAGAGTATACACCTTCAAAATTGTTAGACAAAGGGCAATGGGATATTAAATGGTTTAATAACCTATATACTCAAACGGAAAGTACATTTAGTAATGGTAAAGAACCAAGACAAACCTTTTTCACATCGACTATAGATATTTTTACAGGAGTATCTGAAACTAGTAAGTTTAATGTTGGATTACTTTTAGAATTTAGATCTAATGTGGTTAATGATAGAGGTGCCTTAGATGTATTTTCTTTTGATGGTGAAACTGGTACTGCACGTTCTGGGTTTACGTCTTTTGCACCAGCTGTAAAGTTTAATCCGTTTAAAAATGTGTCTAATTTTACAATACAGACGGCTTTTCATATTCCTTTAGTGGATAATGAATCTGAAGATGGAGTATTTTTAGATCAGAAAGGATTTATTTTTCAGAATAGGTTTTTCTACGATTACACATTTCCAAGTGGAGATTGGCAATTATTTACAGAGTTAAATACAGAATATAACTTTGGTAAGAAAGAAGATAGTTTTGCTAACAATAGTCTTAACTTAACTCCAGGTGTATTTTTAAGCTATTTCCCAAGTGATAAATTTACTGTTTTAGCGTTAGCTCAACATTCGCAGCGAATAGATACTGGTAATGATTTCGCTCAAGATTTCACAGCTTTAGGTGGAGGTTTTAAATACCAATTGACTAAAGTTTTAAATATAGAAACACTTTACACTAACTTTATTAGAGGTAATAATACAGGTTTAGGACAAACATTTAATATAGGTTTAAGAGCATTGTTTTAAGAATTATTTAAATTAGATGCTTAAATCAATTCTAATGTTTAAGCGTCTAATATTTTACCTTTTATTAACAGCTTTGTTTGCTTGTAGTGGCCAACAAGAAAAAATAAATGGTGTTAGTTTTGTTGCTTCAGGTGAGACTATTGATGAAAAAAATGTACAACCTGTAGTTAATGTCAATGCTAATTATGCTGCCATTATGCCTTTTGGTTTTGTGAAAAACCTGGGTCATCCAGAAATTGTACATAACACAAAGAGACAATGGTTTGGTGAAACCAGAGCAGGAGCAAAGCAATATATTGAAGAACTTCGCAAGAAGAACATAAAAGTAATGCTGAAACCTCAAATCTGGGTTTGGAGAGGTGAGTTTACTGGACTTATTGAAATGGCAACAGAAGAAAATTGGAAACTCTTAGAAAAGTCATATACCAGTTTTATTTTAGAATATGCTGAATTAGCACAAGAAGTCAATGCTGAAATTTTATGTATAGGTACTGAACTTGAAAATTTTATTAAAAACCGCCCAGATTATTGGACTGGTTTAATTACAAAAGTTAAATCTATCTATAAAGGTAAATTAACTTATGCTGCCAATTGGGACGAATTTAAACGTACACCTTTTTGGAATCAGCTCGATTTTATTGGAGTGGATGCTTATTTCCCAGTTAGTGATAACAAAACACCGACGTTAGAGGATTGTTTAAAAGGCTGGAAAACACATAAACCTATTGTGCAAGAATTAGCATTAAAACATAATTTGCCTGTTTTGTTTACTGAGTATGGATACAGAAGTGTAGACTATTCTGGTAAGGAACCTTGGGTATCGTCTCGAAGCATGAAAGATGTAAACTTAGATGCCCAAGTGAACACAACAAAAGCCTTATATGAAACTTTTTGGAACGAAGAATGGTTTGCAGGAGGTTTTGTTTGGAAGTGGTTTCATGACTACGATAATGTTGGAGGAGAAGATAACCCAATGTTTACACCACAAAATAAGCCAGTAGAAAACGTTATTAAAGATTATTACAAATCAGAAAACTAAAACTATTTAGTAAGGATAAATGATGTTAGCGACCAAGTGTAATAATTACCATCACATGAAACATCTAACACTTTTAATTTTTTTGTTTACCACATTTGTTAGTGCTCAAAATTATAAAATAGCAGACCTTAAAGTGCAAGGCAATAAAAAATTGAAGACTTCCTTTGTTCAAAAGATATCTAATATTAAACCTGGAGTTAAACTAGATTCTACAGTAATAGAAGAAGATATTAAACTTCTCAAACGATTGCCCTCTATAGCTCATGCTTATTATCAAGTGTTTCCGGCTGAAAAACCTAATGAGTATAATGTCTTTTATAATATCGAAGAGAATTTCACCATTATTCCTTCCGCAAATGTTTATACTACTAATGATGATGAATTTGCCTATCGTTTAGGTTTATATGAATTTAATTTACTTGGTCAAAATATAACCTTTGGTGGTTTTTTTCAAAAGGATATTTATAGCTCTTATGCTGTAAATTTTAGAGCTCCTTATTTGTTTAGTAGATCTCTAGGTTTGGCTCTCAATTACCAAGATTTAACAACGCAAGAACCTGTGTTTTTTGATGGAACAACAGCGAATTACAAATACAATAACGAGTCTTTCGAATTCTTAGGTTTATATCAACTTAATTTTACAAACCGATTTGAGTTTGGGATCAATTACTTTACCGAAGATTACGAATATAAATTTGGTGCGACCAATCCTAATATTCCACAAGCTTTAAGAGTACATAAATTATTATATAAACTAATTTACGAATACAATAATCTTAACTACGATTACCAATATATAGAAGGTTTTAGAAGCATTTTTAATTTTCAGTATGTTACAACAAGAGACAATTCGTTACCAGAATTTTTAATCGGTTGGAATGATTTTCAATACTTTAAACGTTTCGGTGCCAAAGGCAATTGGGCAAGCAGATTGCGTTTGGGTATTGCTACTAATAACGATACACCATTTGCGCCTTTCTCAGTAGATAATAATTTAAATATTAGAGGTGTTGGTAATACAATTGATAGAGGTACAGCTGCAATAGTGTTAAATACAGAATATCGATACACACTCTATGAAAAGGGATGGTTTTCTTTACAAGGTAATGCATTTATAGATGCAGGAAGTTGGAGAAATCCTGCTGGTGATTTTGGTGATTTTAGTGATTCTCAAAATATACGTGTCTATCCAGGTTTAGGGCTACGATTTATTCATAAAAAAATCTTCAATGCTATTTTTAGAATCGATTATGGAATAGGAATTACACCAGATGCTACCCAAGGATTGGTTTTTGGAATTGGACAATATTTTTAACCTAAATTTAATCCTAACCCTTATTGTATTCCATAGGATGTTTTAGATTTGTATAAATAAATTTTTATATGCGAACATTAGCAATAGGAGATATTCACGGAGGACTAAGAGCACTTGTTCAACTTATGGAAACAGCAGAAGTTTCAGCAAAAGACAAACTGATTTTTGTTGGAGATTATGTAGATGGTTGGAGTGAGTCTGCACAGGTAATTCAGTATTTAATTGAGTTGTCTAAAACCAACGAATGTATTTTTATTAAAGGAAATCATGATGTGTGGTGCGAACAATGGTTAGCTGCAGGAATTGAAAATAGAGTTTGGTTTAATCATGGAGGAAAAGAAACTATAGAAAGTTATAGAAGTTTTTCTAAAGAAGAGAAATTAAAGCATCTCGATTTTTTTGAAGCTATGCCTTTGTATCATGTCGATGTTGAAAAACGACTTTTTGTACATGCTGGTTTTACATCGATGCATGGTGTCGAAAAAGAATATGATAAAGTAGCCTTCTATTTTGACAGAACATTATGGGAAATGGCATTAACTATGGATAAAAGAATTGAGAAAGATTCTAAAATTTATCCTAATCGCCTTAAACACTATTCTGAAATTTATATTGGCCACACACCTACAATAAATTTTGGTAAAGATAAACCTATGAATGCCATTAATGTATGGAATGTAGATACAGGAGCTGCATTTACAGGTAAATTGTCTGCAATAGACATTAATACAAAAGAAATCTTTCAAAGTGATGTTTTGAAAGATTTATATACTGATGAGATAGGGAGAAATAAATAGCTATTAACAAATATGCTTCTTATAATAAGCCAGCATCTCATCTCCCGAAGCACCAAACCATTTTTTCACATAGATGGTCCAAAAATGATATTGAATTTTCCAAACACCGTATTTTTTGTATAAACGTGCTGAAGTTCTAATTTTTTTATTGATTACAACAAACAGGTTACGAGCATAGAGCTCATTAATTAAAATATTGTCTTCGTAAATGATGAAGCTTTCATCGTAACCTCCGATGTCATCAAAAAGTTGACGTGTTATAAACTGACTTTGGTCACCACCTCTACAAGCGCGCCAACTAAATTGAGTTAACCAACTTGCTAAACGCAGCCACCAATGATTACTATCAAATTGCATTCTAAAACAGCCGGCTTTATTACCTTTTTTTACTTCATCTAAAATATACTTGTCATATCTGTTAGGTGGAAAAGAATCTGCATGAAGAAAATAGAGAATATTACCTCTCGCTTTCTTTGCACCAAGATTCATTTGCTTGGCTCGTCCTTTTTCAGACGTTAAAAGAACGATATTTAAATCTAAGGATTTAACTATTTCTTGAGTACCATCAGTACTTCCTCCATCTACTACTGTAATCTCTGAGATAGAATTTAGTGAAGCATTATCAATTAAATGAAAAAGTAAGTCCTTTATGGTTGCGGACTCATTTAAAACAGGAATAACTATTGAGATTTTATTCATTCAAATCCCAATTGTAATCTTTAAAGCTCTTTTTTGCTTTATTAGAAATTAAAACCTCTGAATATGTATTTAAGAAATCAATTAAACTTCTATTTTTCTCAAAGTCTTTTTTGAACCATTTGAATATTTTAGAGAGTTTAATTCTATTTTTTGAAAGTTCATTCTTTGAGGAATCTGATAAAAATTCTTTTGTAGCATTAGTCAATTGTTCTTCTAAATTTGAAGCTGTAAAAGCTTCATTCTGCAGTTTTGGGCAAGACACAGAAGCACATACAATAGCAAAATGAATTCTTGGCTCATCCATTTTACGTAGAATTTTATGCTCTATATCATTAAGATTATACCATTTATCTCCAAATTTCCACAGACGTTGATCCCAAGGATCTTTAATGTCTTTGATGCTTTTTGTTGGGTAATTTCTTAGAATTAAATCTATAGTTAAGGCGTTGTAGGCGTTAATCCAATAGGCTAACTTTTCATTTTTTGACCATGTACCATCAGGAAAAGTATCACTTAAATAGTCAATATAAATATCGAATTCAATTCTGTCGTTTTTAATTCCTATATAGTCAACATTACCATTGTTCGAAACATACTTTTGTAAAATAGTGTTCCATCTCTTATGAATCAATTCCTTGTAATTTGAAGACTGTTTTGGTGGTTTTGGTGGAAGAGGAATAATGGTTTTTTCAACCTCACTTTCATTAGATGGTTGAGGCAACTCAGGTACTTCAGTTACAATAGCAACTTTTTTTGTTGGCTCAGGTTGTGTTTCAATGACATTTTTTGTTCCACAGCAAGATGAAAACAAGATAAAAGTATATATAAGTACTATTTTTTTCATTTAATTTCAAAATTAACACCATACCTTACACGATGTGGTAATTCTATGGCGTGATGTCAAATATATATTTTTCGATTTGATATAATTAGGATATATTTTTTAATAAAATAAATAATAAACCACTTACTATGGCAGCCATTGGAAGTGTTAGTAACCAAGATAATAATATTTTGCCAATCATTTTATAATTAGCTTTTTTTGTAACGGTTCCAATTCCAAAGATAGAACCAACCGACACATGCGTTGTAGAAACTGGCATACCATGTATGCTTGCTGTGGTTACTAATAGGCCAGTTACCATATTTGCAGTAAATCCTTGTCCAGAATTCATAGGTGTTATTTTTTTACTCATGGTTATACCTACTTTTTTTGCATTAAGTAATCCTCCAGTGGCCATAACAATCGCTATAATAATCATACTCCATTTAATGTCAATAGCATTAATGATTAATAATAACCCAACAATTTTTGGGGTGTCATTTAAACCACGAGCAAAGCTTACAACTCCTGCACTTAAGTAGTGTAGAGAGTCTAAAACTCTTTGAGAGTTTAAACCAAGAATTTGACCATCGTAAGTTTCAATATTATTTTGAATAGTAGCTTCAATGGTAGTTTTTGTTTTTAATGTTGCCGTATTATCAATGTTAAGAGAGGCAATAGTTGTGGTTTCCTTTTCGTGAATATTGAAGTTAGTTTTTTTGGTAACTCCTAAACGTTTCCTGAAAAATCTAAAGATGAGGTATGCAATGAAACTAACAATTGCAGCCATTAGAGGACTTACAATTAAAGGCATTAAAAAGGTGCTTCCTAGTTTTTCAAAATTAAATTCTGAGCCTACAGCCATTACTCCTGCTCCAAATAAAGCGCCTACCAAACTATGTGTTGTTGATATTGGCATACCAATTTTTGTTGCTATAAATACAGTTAGGGCAGCGCCAAATGCAATAGATATTGCAAAAATAGGCATGGTTATAAGTTCATTTGGAACTAAACCTTTGCCAGAAAAGTTTTTTACTAATTCATTAGCAAAAAAAATAGCGGCAACGGATCCAGAAAATGTAGTGATAGTAGCCCAGTTTATAGCTTTTTTATAATTAGTTGTTCCACTACCGAAAAGTGTAGCAACTCCTTTGAAATTATCATTAGCTCCATTGCTAAAGGCTAAAAAACAAGCTGAAATAAATAGAAGAATTAGAATCATACTTTATAAGTTTAGTAGTTTGTTTTGACGATAGTAAATAAGATTGCTTACTATATTTTTTGTTAAAAAAAAGACCGCCTTTTCAGACAGTCTTAATACTACTAAGTTTTAACTAATTAGCAACAACCTCCACCATCATAATGAAATGTAGATTCAGAAAAATAGATATCATCTCTACCTAAAGCTTGTAAATCTCTAGCAGTTTTATCGCAAATTGCTAAAGGTTGATTTTTTAATAAAATATGCCCTGCTTTATCATCTAAATAATCCTCATCACCATAATAGATAGCAGCTTTTCCTGTAAAGATACATGGACCATCTGCTGGCATAGGATCTTTAATAGCAGCAACCTCTATTGATTCTATGTAAATTAATTCGTCTGTTGGATAATTCTTTGGATCAAGAATTCTATACGGTTTTCTTGCTCTAATTTCAATAGTACCAAAACCAGCATCAGTTAAAGCTTTCACATATTCAGCAATTGGCAAACTACCACTTAAGCAAAGTGCTCTAAGACGATCGTCGTTACGTAATTCGTCATTCATTGGTTGCTCACAAGTTGGGTCGCTCATTACTAACTTACCATGAGGTTTTAAAACACGATACATTTCTTCGATAGCTTTCTTTAAATCCTCAGCTTTAAAAATATTGAATAAACAGTTTTGAGCAGCAACATCGATAGAATTATCTTCAACATTTAAGTTTAATGCATCACCTTTTACCAGATCAACAAATTCAGATTTAAACCAATCGTTTTGTGCTTCAGCTTCTATGAAGTTTTTACGAGATGCTTCTAACATTTCGTCAACCACATCAATACCTACAACTCCACCTTTTTGTCTATTGAAATAAGCGAATTGAAGTAATTCCATTCCACCTCCAACACCAACATAAAGCATTTTAGGGTTATTGGTTAAATCGCGAGCATGCACTGTAGAACCACAACCGTAGTTCATCTCTTGCATTATTTTTGGAATTTTTAATCCTGGTAATTCCCAAATAGGGTTGGTAGTACAACATAATCCAACATCTGGCGTTAAGGCTGCTTCTTTATATAAATCATTTGTAGCTTCTAAATAGCTCATATTCTATAATGTTTTAATCAATTCTTTAAATAATGTAATCATGTTTGGTTCGGCTTTTCCTGCCATGGCAATAATTTCACCTATATCTACAGGTTTTAAATTATTTGGATTGCACTCGTCTGTTAACACAGAAACTGCTGCTGCTTTTAAATTTAAATGATTGGCAACAATAATTTCTGGTACTGTGCTCATACCAACAGCGTCTGCACCAATCGTTTTAAGCATTCTGTATTCCGCTCTTGTTTCGAGTTGAGGACCAACAACACTTGCATAAACACCTTTGTGTAATGTTATGTCGTTTTCTTTAGCAATACTTTCAAACTTGGTATTGATTTCAGCATTGTAAGGTGCGCTCATATCTGTAAAACGTTCACCTAATTCAGATACACCTTTAAAAGCCAAAGGAGAACCTCCTTGTAAATTAATGTGATCATCAATAAGCATTAATTCCCCTTTCTTAAAATCTAAATTTATGGCTCCTGCAGCATTAGAAACTAATAAAATTTTAATGCCAAGTTTTTCCATAATTCTAACCGGAAAACTAACATCTTGTAAGGAGTAACCTTCGTAGACATGAAAACGACCTTGCATTACTACTATCTTTTTACCTTCTAAAACTCCATAAACAAGTTTGCCTTTATGAAACTCTACAGTTGCAGTCGGAAAGTTAGGTATATGGTTATAACTCGCTTCTGCTATGATTTCAATTTGATCAATAAGTTGCCCTAATCCTGTTCCGAGGATAATACCAACTTCGGGTTTATCAAAACCTTTGCTTTGTAAATATTCAGTGCTTTTTGTAATTAATTTAATCATTAAGTTGCTGTATTTTTTCTTGTAATTTTAAATTCGATTTATAAAATTCTGAAGCTATTAAATCTTCATAAGTATCAATATCATTAAGAGGCTCTAAGGTACTAACTGAAACTTGAAGTTTCTGTAACTCTTGTAACGTTTTATTAAGTAAATTTGGTTGACTCCAAGGTTTGTTTGTAAAGATTGATGTGTTTGGTTTAGATAAGCCAACTAAGTAATAACCACCATCTTCTGCTGGTCCAAAAACCACATCACTATCATTTAATGCTTTGATGCCATTTGTAATATGAGTTGCGTTTAAGTCTGGCAAATCAGAACCAATTAAAACTATTTTTTTGTAACCAGCTTTAAAGCCATCTTTAAAAGCATTGAGCATGCGTTCGCCTAAATCAATACCATTTTGAACCGTCTTAAAATCATTCTGCCATTTCGTATCAACAACAGCAGTAGAAAAGTAAATCCGCTTATCTATTTCTAATTGTTTGGTTGCATTTTCTGTGATTTTTACAAGTTCGGAGTACACTTCAAATGCACCTATGTCACCAATAGTTTTAGCAAGTCTTGTTTTTACCGTTCCTAGTTTTATGTTTTTTACAAACACAATTACAAGTGCATCAGTCATATATTTTAATTCCTTTTAAAAGCCATTTACTCCATTCTTTTGAAAATGTGTGTACATCTTCCGTTTCTCCTTCGGTATTATAAACTGTATAATTATTGTTTTTCCATTCAAAAATACCTCCAAAAAGATTATAAATATTGGTATAACCTACTTCTTTAAGTTGTTCTGCAATATCTTCTGATCGAACACCTAGAGAGCAATAGACCACAATTTTGGTTGATTTATCGGTAAGTTCTTTTGTTACAGAATTTAAGTCAAAATTATCATAACCAACATGAATAGCATTTTTTAAATGACTCGTTTCATATTCTCTTAATTCTCTCGAATCCAATAGGACAGCTTCAGTTTTTGGCATAGCCAATTCTTGTACTGTGATATATGGAATGTTTTCAGTATTGTACTTCTTTAGTAAATCCGAAAGACTGTCTTGCGCAAAACTAATACTCGTAAAAAAGACAAATAGGTATAAAATATTTTTCTTCATGGTTTTGATTATGCAACATTACCTTGACAACTACTACCTGCTCCAGCTGTACAGCCATAACAATGTTGAGAAATTACAATATTTCTACCTTCAAGAAGTTCTTCATTATATTCTGAAATATGCTTCACCTTACTATTAACAGGGAGCTCTAACATTTGATTAAAATCACAATCATACAAATAACCATCCCAACTCACTGAAAGCGTATTGGTACACATTACATTAGCTACAGCAGATGAATTATAGGCTTCGACAAGTGAATACATATAATCTTCATAATTTTCTGAAGCTATTAAATAATCCAAAAATCGACTAATAGGAAGGTTGGTAATTGCAAAAAGATTATGAAATTGAATATTAAAATCTTCAAGCAATGCTTTTTTGAAATCCTTTTCCATAGAAGTTTGATCTCCAGGTAAAAATGCACCAGAAGGATTGTAAACTAAATCGAGTCGTAAGTCACTATTTGGCATTCCGTAACCAATAGCATTAAGCTCTTGCAATGCTTTAATTGACTTGTCAAAAACACCATCTCCACGTTGCTTATCTGTTTTTCCTCGTGTCCAATGCGGCATTGAACTCACAACATGTACATTATGTTTTTTAAAGAACTCTGGTAAATCGTAATATTTTTTATTTGCTCTAATAATAGTAAGATTAGAACGTACAATGAAATCTTTGATTCCTGCTTTAGCAGCTTCTTCAACAAACCATCTAAAATCTGGATTCATTTCTGGTGCTCCACCAGTTAAATCTAAAGTATGAGCTCCAGTTTTTTTTATGACTTCAAGACATTCTCTCATTGTGTCTCTAGTCATAATTTCCTTTCGGTCTGGTCCTGCATCTACATGGCAATGATCACAAACTTGATTACACATGTAACCGACATTGATTTGTAGAATTTCAAGCTTTTTTGCTTTTAACGGAAATTGATTCGTTTCAGAAATCTTAGCTTTAAACGTAGGTAATTCTCCATTTTGAAAAATACCCTTAGATAGAATTTCTAATTGTCTATTGCTTTGCGCTAAATCGCTTCCAAGTTTTTTAAGGGACTTTGTTGCCATTAATTCAATTGTCTTAGTATTACTTAAGTGATTAAGATAGGATTGGGTTTAGGGTTAACCATCTAATTTATTAACCTTATTCATCATTTGCACACCATGCACTAAAGTCGCTCCACTTTTTATAGCAGCTCCAACATGTATGGCTTCCATCATTTCTTCTTTCGTTACGCCACGTTGCAAAGTATCTTTGGTGTATGCATCAATGCAATAAGGACATTGTTCTGTATGAGATACAGCTAAGGCAATCAATGATTTCTCACGTGCAGTTAAGGCGCCTTCTTCAAACACTTTTCCATAATATTCAAAAAACTTGTTACCAAGTTCCTCATCCCATTCTGTGATATTTCCAAATTTTCTTAGATCTGCTGGATCGTAATAAGTCTTAGACATTTATAGTTATTTTATGAAATTTACGAAAAATCAATATAGCACTTTTTGTCGAAGTTAATTCTTAAAGATTACAGAAAAACTTAAATATTTTAAATTAAAAATAGCTAACAATTGTTTTAAGTCTTGTTTTTATAATTGAAGTTATCTTCTCTTAAAAAAGCCTTACATTTAAATTCTCTTTTTTGTATGGAATGAAGAATTGGATAGAACTTTTATCAGAATTTAAAAAGCAACAACAACCTGTTGCACTTGTTACTGTAACTAAGTGTTATGGTTCAACACCTTGCGTGTTGGGTTCGCGGATGATAATTACAGAAAATAAAGAGTTTTATGGGACAATTGGTGGTGGTAAACTAGAGTTTTTAGCCATCGATCAAGCAATTAAAGCACTTAATGAAAATAAAATAATTGAATCTGGTTATACCTTAGGACCAGAGTTTGAACAATGTTGTGGAGGAAAAGTTGAATTTATAATAGAACCTATGAATCAATCACCAGAATTATTTTTATTTGGAGCAGGACATATCGGACAAGAAATTTCCAATTTATTGGTTGGAACTCCATTTAAAGTCAAGCTTATTGACTCAAGAACAGATTGGTTTTCTGAAAAAGAATTAGACCCAAGTATAAATCCATGTGAAGTAAGTGAAATTGACTTCAAAACCTTTAGAGATGCTGTTTGTTGGGGAAAAAACTGTTATGTTATTGCGTTGACTCACAATCATGCTATAGATTTTGATATTATTGCGATGGCATTGCAAAACGAAACTAAATTTTTAGGATTAATTGGTAGTAAAACAAAAAAAGCACGTTTTAATAATATGCTTATAAACGAAATGAAAATTAAAGAAGGTATGACCAATGTGGTTTGCCCAATAGGATTACCAATTGGTGGAGATACACCAAAAGAAATTGCAATTAGTGTTGTGGCACAATTACTTCAAGTGCATTACCAAGCTACTGCTGAATAAATGAAGAACAATAAATCCATAATAGATAAATTAACAGCACTTTGGGCGCTAAATGAATCTGGTTTAGGTGGGTTTTTACACGTTTTTAACACACCATTTACAGGGTTAATTGTTGGTGGTATTGCCATTCTGCTCATTAGTTTAATAGCTTATTATGCTGAGAATAAATGGCAAGCAATTTTAAAAGCCTTAGTTATTGTATTGATTATAAAAATGGCTGTGAGCCCATATTCACCTTTTGGAGCTTACGTGGCAGTTAGTTTTCAAGCGGTATTTGGTGCGTTCTTGTTTTCAAAGTTTTCATGGAAAGGAGCAACAATCATTATTTTAGGTATGGTTACCTTTTTAGAGTCTGCACTTCAGAAATTATTAATATTAACTATTGTTTATGGCACAGAATTATGGGAGGCTATAAATATTTATGGAACTTGGGTTCAGAAGAAGTTGAATTTTATCTCAGAAACCTCGACATCTACTGCTTTAATAATAGTTTACCTTGTAGTTTATGGCATATGTGGATTTTTAGCTGGGTTTTTTATTAAAAGCATTGTTGAGATTATTGCCAATCAAAAGGAAGTTTGTTTTTACTTGGATGGTGAGATTAATACTTCGGAAGATAGAAAAGGAAAGTTGTCTTTTAAAGCTAAAGCGATATGGGTTTGGCTAATAGTTGTCGCAGTTATTGTTTTGGCATTTTCAGTTTTTGGAGGAACTCTTTTTGGATGGCAAAAAGCCATTTATGTTTTATTACGGAGCTTCTTAATTTTAATGCTTTGGTATTTAGTTTTAGGACCATTTCTTCTTAAGTTGATTCGCAAATACTTGAATAAAAAAGAATCACAGTACAAAGAAGATGTTGCTAATGCTATGGATTTGTTTCCATATTTTAGACAGATTTTATCATACACTTGGCAAGAAACAAAGCATTTAAAAGGCTACACACGTTTTAAATATTTTATGGCGAATAGCATCTCTAATTGTATTCATTTTAAAGTGCCTTCAGAATGATTTATATTCTAACTGGTGATATTAGAATAGGAAAGACAACTGCGCTTTTAGATTGGTGTAAAAATCGAAGCGATACAGATGGTGTGTTGTGCCCTGATGATGACAAAGGAAAGCGCTATTTCTTAAATATTAAATCTAAAAACAGCTATCCTCTTGCAGCTAATACTAATACTGAAGAGGATAATATAGTTTCAATAGGACCATTTCAATTTTTAAAGTCATCTTTTCAGAACGCGAATGATTATTTAGTTCATTGTAATGAAAAAAGAGACTATTCATACTTAATTGTTGATGAGCTTGGTAAGCTTGAACTTAAAAATGTAGGTTTACATGATTCAGCTAAACACATAGTTATTCAGCATGAGAATAGTAAATCTCATCATATTATTTTAGTTGTTCGCGAATCTTTATTAAGTGAAATTATTGAGCATTATAATATTTCTCAATATTCAGTTTTAAGGAAGGAAGATTTAGAAATATTAAAATGATTTGTCATTCCGCACTTGATGCGGAATCCACTTTGATTATAAATGAGATTCCTACTTTCGCAGGAATTTGTTACTTCAATTTAGCACGTCTATCTTTTAAAATCTTCGCAAATGAACGTGTTCTAATTTCATCTAAAGTTAATCCAGTAGCTAAGACTTCGTCAATAGTAATGGCTCCGCTATTTAAGGCTTTTAAGAAGTAATTTAATAGACCTTGTCCTGTTGCAGCATCATCAAATGTATCACCAATTAAAGTGGCTTGAGCAGCTTTTTCTACAAAGGTTTTTAAACGTAACACGGCATCATCATAACTTTCTAAAAAGAACGCGTAAACCGCAGTGTATCGCATTGGTAATTGCGCAGGATTTAAATCCCAACCTTGGTATAAACCTTTATATAATGAATGTCGAATATGTTCATATCCTTTTAACCAAGCACGATGAACAACTTTTTTGTTCTCTTCTTCTTGAGCTTCAGTTAAATCGCCACGATGTGGTCCAATTGGCATCGTGTTAGTTGCACCATCAGATAACCAAATACCTGTATGTGCGAGCGCAACTTTTGTCGTATAATGTGCAAAATCACAAACATCATGATCCATTTCTTGATAGGATGCAGTAATATTATTAGAAGCCGTATAATCATACGTTCCAAAATGAGTTGCAATACAACGTCCTTTACTTGCTGCTATAAATCTGAACAATGGATTTGTTCCATTATGATCCATAATAGATTGTGTGGTCTCTACCATCATCTCCATTTTGAGCGTTCCAGATTCTAAATTGAATTTTTCTTCTATCACTTCAAAAAAGGATACCAAGGCTACAATTTGTTCTGGAATGGTCACTTTAGGTAGCATTACTATAAAATTGTTTGGTAATATTCCGTTGGTTTCTGTTAAGAGTGTGGTTAAGAACAAATCGAGTGTTCTTTGTCCACGATGTTTTAATTCTTCGGTAAATGGTTTAATACGAATACCTATGAAAGGAGAAAGCGTTTGGTCTTTAATTCCCATAGCAACTTGCTTTGCCGCAAAAACTGCAGTATCATCTTCTTCTTTATCTGAACGATTACCGAAACCATCTTCAAAATCAATTCTAAAATCTTCAACACCTTCTGTTTCTAATTTTGCAATTACTTTTTGGTAGATGTTATATGAAAATCCTGCTGGATGATTTTTTAAGTCTTCTTTAGATAAGCCTTCTAATTCTTTTATGAGTTTTAGTTGCTTTTTGTTTTTTGAAGGTAGTTTCTTGCTTCCTTTTAATTTAAAGGCTTTACCAAATTCAATACAATTAGGAGCATAATGTACTAATGATTTTAATGCAATAGATCCTAAAACTTGTGTTGTATTTGATTTGAAAAGATTTGCACCACCATAAACCGTATGAATGGGTTGTCTGTCTTCTCTGTCTCCTCTGTATATTTTATTGAACGCTTGATTTGCCGTTTTTAAATCGTCAAAAATGTTCGCTTTTTTATCTTCTGAAATACTTAAATTCATGCTTGTAATTTTATTTTATGACCTCTCGACTGCGCTCGAGGAGACATCTTAATGGTAATTTTGCTATTGTCAGGTCGAGCGTAGTCGAGACCTATTAAATATTTAACTCTAACTTCCTCTATAAGTTGAGTATCCAAATGGATTAATTAATAATGGAATATGATAATGGCTACCATCAGTGACTTTAAATTGAATTGAAGCTTCAGGATAAAAGCCTTTTTGGTTATTATTTTTGTAATAATTTGCGGTGTCAAAAGTCATACTGTAAACTCCAGGATCTAAAAGTATTCCAGGAGGTAATACATCTGAAATTCTACCATCAGTATTGGTAATACCAACACTCATAGGTTTCCATTGATTATCGCGCATGCCTTTTAAGGTGATGAGCATATGTTTTGCTGGTGATCCTATTGATGTGTCAAGAGCATGTGTTGTTAAATGACTGCTTAAATCTGCGTTTGCAGATAAACCTTCTATAAGTTTAACAAGGCGTATCACTGTGATTTTATGCTGCTCGTTCATGGCAACATAAATTTCATCATCTGTATTATGGTTCAATCTAGAATTTACAATGGCTAACATTTCTTCGGCTGATTTTCCGCTGGCACTAACGATGAAAATGTAACCAAATTTGTCTTCGTATAATTCATTTGCCTTGGCTAGCGCTTCAATCGTTTCCATATCAGCTCCAGCAACCTTAGATTGCTCGTTTCCTGCCCATTCTGCTGTATGCGCAAACTTCTCTTTTAAGCTATCTACATTTCCTATTTTTGGATGACCAGTAAATGCGTCTTTAAAATCTTCAACAGAACAATCGTTATACCAAATAGAAGCTGCTTTTTTTATCAGCTCATTTTCAGAGGAAAACGGTCTACTTGCTATTAAACTATTAACCCAAGTCTTAGAAACACAACATTGCTCTAATTTTGAAAAAATATCTTTTTCAGAAAGGGAATTAAGTTGATTTAATGTTATCATATTGGATTAAGATTTACATCCGAAAGGTTCAGATAGAATTATTGATTCATTAGTTAAAGTGATATTAATATCTGTCCATTTAGGACAACCTTGTGTTTCAGTTTTTGTATCAACTTCATCAATGACAATTTCTTTTACAAATTTATTAGAATATTTATCAAAGACTTTAAGTTTTCCTAAGGTCGCAAATTCTATCAAGATTGAACTTATATCTTCAGACAATTCATAGTAAATATGTTTATCATCTTTTACTCGTGTTAAATCATTTTCAGTTGATTTCAGTTTTGTTGCAAGTGTATCAGGAATAACAATTGGATTTTCACCAAAGGATTTTGAATAACTTATGAATTGACTATAAGTTGAATCATGTATAAACGGAAAGGAATTATAAGAACACCTTTCACATAAACCTTTGTTATCAAAGTACTCTTTTAAATCTTCATATCCAAGATAGATTCTTGCGTTCATTGTTTCATAGATTATTTCTTGTTGACCTAGAAAACCATTTAAAGCAAAAGTTGTTTTGTTATGAGAAACACCATCACATGACATGAAAATTATCATTAAAATAAATAATATGGTGTTTTTAATCTTCATAATTTCTATTTTGGTGCACCTTGATTAATCCAGCAATTAATCATATCGCGTTCTTCTTTTGTCATTTGGGTTTGGTTGTTGTTAAATGGCATATTCTTACTCACAACTACCCGTTGAAAAATCTTATCTCGTAAATTATAAATCTGGTCTGCAGTATCATATTTCACTCCATTTGGTGCTACTTTCCATATAGCATCTGTAGGATTTGATGAATGACAAGCCGTACATCTATTATTTATAATAGTTTGAACTTCTGTAAAGGAAACAATTTCTTGGCAATTTTCATATTTTGGAGGTGTAGGAGCGGTCATAAATGCCATTCCAAATAGAATAATTACAGAAATTGGCATTACCCAAACAGATAGTTCGCCTTTCTCTCTAACATTTAAATAATGTTTTACACCAGCTGTTCCTAAAGTAATCCCAATAAGTACTAGCCATTGGTAGCTATTTCCAAATGTACTTGGAAAGTGATTGCTAATCATCACAAACAATACTGGAAGCGTAAAATAATTATTAGTATACGATCTTAAAAATGCGGCTTTGCCATCTTCAGGATTAGGTGGTAATCCTTTTTTTGCTGCAGCAACCATTCGTTTTTGACCTGGAATTATAGTAAAAAACACGTTGGCTGCCATTAATGTTCCCAGGAAAGCACCAAAGTGAATATAAGCAGCTCTACCACTAAATACTTGTGCATAGAACCAAGCAAAAAGAAAAACTAAAGCTGTAATAGATAAAGTAAATACGACTTTATTATTGCTTAATAGTTTACAGATTTGATCGTATAAAACCCAACCGATAATTAAGGAACTTATACTAATTGTTATTGCAGTTGATGGCAGAAGATCTAAAACTTCTGGATCGATTAAATAAGAACTTGCATTAAAATAATAAACTATCGCAAGCAAACAAAAACCAGATAACCAAGTAAAGTAAGCTTCATATTTAAACCAATGTAAATGCTTCGGAATTTTTTTTGGTGCGAGTTTATATTTTTCAACATAGTAAAAACCACCACCATGAACTGCCCATAAATTTCCAGCTAATTCGTCTCTTACACCTTCAGTTCTGTTCAAGGCATTTTCTAAAAACACAAAGTAAAATGAAGCTCCAATCCAAGCAATACCAAAGGTAATATGGATAAGTCTAACGGTTAGATTTAACCATTCAAAAAAGTGGCTTTCGTAAATGGTTCCTTTAAGAAAAAGATACAAGATGCCAATACCACAAACAGAGGCGATTACTATTAAAGCATAAAACCAGTTTTGAGAAGTTTGAATGACATCAGCTTTTTCATAATTTCCTTCAACTTTCAGTTCTTTAATAGAATGATGTAATTGATAGGTAGCAGCAACTATTATAGAAAAAATAACAAGCCAAGCTATAAGTAAAATTACTTCAATCATTCAATTTATTTAATAGTTCCAAGAATACGCAATCTACTGATGCCTCCATCAGGATAAATTTTCAACTTAACATGAGTGACGGGTTGTTGAGTTGGTATAACTTCTTTTTCGAAATGATGTTCTTGATCTGCTTCTAGTTTTTGCTGTGGTAATAAGGATTTCCATTCGTGTTTACCATTTAAAACATCATCATCACTGTCACAACTGCAAACATCAATCGCGCAAGAGTCAGGATAGTTACCTTTAAAATGCTTCGTATCTACAATTATTTTATGAATCATTCCTGGATGACCTAGACGTAAGATTACAAAATCTTCATTATTAGGTGTTCGGTTACGTTTGGTTTCCCAACCATCTCCCATGTTTTTACCAGTAGTAGGAGAGATAAGATTATCCATAATGCTAAAGAACATATCGTTGCAATGCAATGCTTTTCCGCAGTTGTTTACTAATGCCAAGTCAATTAAATCTTCAGAATTTACCTTAGACCAATCTTTGTAAACCTCACCATAAACTCTAAAACGAGCAACTCCACCATCTGGAAAGATATGAAGGCGAACATGTGTAAAAACTTTATCCGAATTAATTTCAATAAAGTGTTGACTTCCAGGATCTAATGGTGATTTTGGTAAAATTTCTTCCCATTCTAATTCGTCAGCATTTGCCCAATCAGAAATGTCATTATCTAAATTAATAGCTTCAACAGATGCAAAAGGTGGATGGTTACCTAAGAAGTGATTAGTATCTATATCAAAACCTTTAATTCTTCCTTCAGCGCCTAATTTTAAAATTGCCCAATCATGTCCAGAAGTACGTTTACGTCTAGATTCCCAGCCGTCCATCCATTTCCCTCTATCAGTATATTTATCGGCAATAAATATGCCTCGACCTTCTTTAATTAGATTTTCTTTTTCGGCAAAAAAATCGTCAGTAGAGTATAATACTTGTCCTCCAATTTTCTCTGAAGCAAGATCTGTATATTGTTTTAATTTATCTTCTATCATTTATTTTTTAATTTGATTGGACAACTCATTCTTTAAGTAATATCCTTCCAGCTCTTAAATTCTTCAATTTTGAATTTTCAACCACATGAGCACCATTAACAAATGTATGAATTACTTTTCCAAAAACCATTTCGTTTAAATAAGGTGTTGCCTTATGCTTATGTTGAATAGAATCTTCTGAAATTACAAGTTCTTCCAAATCATCCCAAACTGTAATATCTGCATCAAATCCAGCTACTAAAGCACCTTTTTCACTATCAATACCTAAAAATTCAGCAGGTTTTTTTGTGAGTAATGAGATTAGTTTTTCAATTTGTAACCCTCTTTTTTTACTTTCTGAATACACTACAGGAAGTGTGAATTGTAATCCTGAAATTCCTCCCCAAGCTTTAAAGAAATCACCACTCTCTAACTGTTTACGTTCAGGTGGAGCAGGTGAGTGGTCTGATGCTAAAAAATTAAAACCATCGTCTAATAAAAAAGTCCAAAGCTTATCATTATTAGCTTTTTCTCTAATTGGTGGAGCACATTTAAAAATTGGTGATGCATCTGGAATTTCTTCAGCATTAAAATATAAATACTGCGGACAGGTTTCTACTGTCAGCTTATCTGTTTTTTCTTTGCGTTGTTTTATGCGTTCAATACCTGCCGAAGCAGAAAGGTGAACGATATGTACTTTAATATCAAATTGTTTTTGAATCTCTAAGGCTAAATTGATTGCATTAGTTTCCCAATGTTGAGGTCGTGATTGTATATACTCATGATAGCTTTTTGGATTTACGACTTCAGGTACATTATCATCAGCTAATTCACAATGCAATAATAATGGAATGTTGTATTGTTTTAATATAGGAGCAATAGCTTCCAAATCTGTTTTTGAAACATTAGGAAACTCATCAATTCCCGAATGGGTTAGAAACCCTTTAATTCCAAAAACACCAGCATTAATCAAACCTTCAATATCAGCTTTATTTGAAGGAATAACGCCTCCATAAAACCCGCAATTAACATGAAGTTTGCCCTTTGAGGCCTCTTGTTTTAGTTTGAAAGCGTCAATATTGGTTGTAACAGGACTCGCATTTAAAGGCATTTCTATTAATGTTGTTACTCCTCCAATTGCAGCAGCTTTTGTAGCAGTATCAAAACCTTCCCAAGTCTCTCGTCCAGGCTCATTAATGTGAACATGTGCATCAATAATACCAGGCATAACAATGAGATTGGTATAATCTAAGAAAGGAATCTTCGACGCCTTATAAATTCCAGAATGAATACAATGAATTTTATTGTTTTTTATATGAAGTGTGGACTCAATGAATTTATCATTGATAAAGCAACGTTTACTATAAATAAAAAATTCTGTCATAGATTATGATTATTCAATATCTGACTTAAGCAAGCAATAGATTTCACTATCTAAAAATTGACCATCGTAATAGAAATTTTCCCTAAAATATGCCTCTAATTTAAACCCAAGTTTAAGCAGTAAGGCTTTAGAGTTTTCATTTTCAGTATTGACATTGGCTGTATAGCTATGAAGATTTAAATCATTAAACCCAAAACGGATTAAAGTATTTATAGTTTCAGTCATGTATCCTTTTCCCCAAAAATCAGGATGTAAAATATAACCAATCTCTCCTCTAGCATTTTTCTTGTCAATTTGCCAAATACCAAAATCACCTATAGGTATATTGCTGCTTTTTTCTATAATTGCCCATGTAATACCTTTATTTTCATCAAAGGCATTATGATAACCTTCAATTCTCTTTTTAGTGTCTTCAATATGTTTCGGAATTGAGGTATCCATATACTTCGAAACTGCTGCATGGCTTCTAAGATTTAAAAGTGTTTGAGCATCACTTTTTTTATAGGCTCTAAAAAACAGTCTTTCGCTTTCTAACTTTGGAAATGTCTCAAAGACTTGTTCGTTGATTTGTGTTTCCATAATCGTTTATACCTTATTGTTTTTGTATAAACTCATCAGGACCTTTTCTGGAGTAATTGGTGCATGGAATTTTAAATCATAGTTTGGATTAAATGCTTTCATCGCATTCTGAATCGCAAAATAAGCACCAATACCATACATTAAAGGTGGCTCACCAACAGCTTTAGATTTTAAAATTGCCATATCATTGCCTTCAGTTTCTACAGGAATAACTTCAACTTCTTTAGGAACCGAAAATATATCAGGAATCTTATAAGTTGATAAAGCATTTGAAAGTAATCGACCTTCATCATTATAAGAAATCTCTTCCATAGTCATCCAACCAATGCCTTGGGCAAGTGCACCTTCAACTTGTCCTAAGTCAATACCTTCACTCATGCTTTTTCCATAATCATGAACAATCTTTACCGAATCAAACTCGTAAGTACCACGAGTACAATCTAGAGTAACAGTTGTAATCGCTGTGCCGTAAACATGATAGGCAAAAGGATGTCCTTTTTCTTTGGTTTTATCAAAGTGAATTTCAGGTGTTGCGTAATGTGCATTTTCAGTTAAAGCCACACGTTTTAGCATGGCACTGCTGATTAGTGCTGTCCAAGATAATTCAGATTTTTTATTATTTATATAAATGAACTCATCCTTAAGTTCAATGTGTTCTGGTTTCGAATTTAAATCTTCAGATGCGACTAGTTTTAATCGTTCTAATAATGAATTGCAAGCCATCAACGTTGCTTTTCCGTTTAAATCAGCAGTAGAACTCGCTGCCGAAGGAGAAGTGTTGGCAACTCGAGTAGTATTGGTCGTTTCAATCTTAATTTTTTCTATCGGAATTGAAAACACTTGCGCTGCAATTTGCATCATTTTTGTATTCACTCCTTGTCCCATTTCTACAGCTGCTGTACTTATACCAACACTACCATCTAGATAAATATGGACCAAAGCACGAGCATGATTCATCGGTGTATTGGTAAATGAAATACCAAAGCAAATAGGCATAAAAGCAATACCTTTTTTAAAGCTTGAATTGTTCTTGTTGAATTCTTCAACGTCGCGTTCTAAAGCTTCACTATTGAATAGTAATTTTGCGGAATCCCAAGTGTTTTTAGCTTCTACTTTTTTGGCAATTTGTCCATAAGAAAACGTGTCATTTTCATCTAACAAGTTCGCTTCTTGAATTTCTCTTGGATTCACACCAATTTCTGAAGCTGCTTTTGCAATTGCCGATTCTATAACAAACATGCCTTGTGGTCCACCAAAACCTCTAAAAGCTGTGTTTGGTGGTAAGTTGGTTTTACAACTAATCACCGTCGTTGTTACATTAGGAACATAATAGCTATTTGTGGCATGAAACAAAGTGCGTTCAGCAATAGCAGGTGATAAATCAGCTGCCGCTCCTGAATTCTGAAGAAATTCTGCTTCGTAAGCTAATATTTTTAAGTCCTTGGATAAACCAATTTTATAAGTGCTCTCATAAGGATGGCGTTTGCCAGTCATTCGTAAATCGTCATGACGATTCAGTATTAATTTTACGGACTGATTTAAATGATAAGTCGCTAAAGCTGCCATCACTGCCCAAGGCGTCGCTTGGTCTTCTTTACCACCAAATCCACCACCTAAACGTGTCACATCAACTTCAATTTTATGCATAGCAATACCAAGCACATTGGCAACCGTTTTTTGAACAGCTGTTGGTCCTTGTGTAGATGATGTGATTTTTATATTGCCATTTTCTAAGGGTTCAGCATATGCACCTTGTGCTTCAATGTATAAATGTTCTTGTCCGTTAGAGAAGGTCTCGCCTTCAAAAACATACTCACAATCCTTAAATGCGTTTTCAGCATCGCCTAGACTAAATGATCTAGGAGCATTGATAAAACTACCTTTTGCTTTGGCTTGTTTTGCAGTTGTGATAACTGGTAATTCTTCAATATCAATTTCTATTAAACCTCTCGCTTTTCTGGCAATAAATTCAGATTTTGCAACAATAAGTGCAATTGGCATTCCCCAAAAATGAACTTCTCCTTCCGCAAATAAAGGTTCATCTTTTATGATGCCACCAATTTCGTTTTCGCCAGGAATGTCTTTATACGTAAAAATACGTTCAACACCTTCCAAAGCTTCAGCTTCAGAATAATCGATATGCTTTATTTTTCCGTGTGCTTTTGGCGAATCAAAAACCACTGCGTGGAATGTACCTTGTCGCACATTTACATCATCAACATACAAGGATTCACCACGAACGTGTGTATACGAATCTAAGTTTTTAATACTTTGCTTAAGCGCTATAGAAACAGCATCTAACTTAGAATTGAGAGCAGTATTTGATTTATTTTTATGCATGCTGAACAAAATCGTTTAAGGTGAATTGCTTTGGGAATAACTCAGTAAAATGCGCAAAAAATAATTGTCTAGCGAGCAAACGTTTATAATCACTTGTACCACGAACATCGCTAATTGGATTAATTTCTTTTTGAAGGATTTCGCTAGCTTCTAATATGGTTTCTGAGGTCAACAGTTTTCCTGTTAAAAAAGCTGAGGTTTTGTTTAAATATTTTGGAATTGCAGCAACGCCTCCAATAGAAACATGTGCTTCTGAAATTATTTCGTTTTCAACAGAAAGCTGTATTGCAGAATTCACACTAGCAATATCTAAATGTGTTCGTTTACATACTTTTTCGAAATTGAATAATGAGTGTTTAGTTGGCAATTTGAAACTGATTTCTTTTAAAAGTTCATTATCTTTTAAATCGTAAGTTTTATAACCCTTATAGAATTGTTTGAATAGAAGATGACGCTCTTCTTCGTTATCAGTTGTAATTGTAATATCACTCTTGAGCGCTAAAAAGAATATAGTCATATCTCCAATAGGAGAGGCATTTACAAAATTTCCACCTAGAGAGGCCATGTTTCTAATTTGCTCCGAAGACACTAGTTTTAGATGTTTTTTTAAGTTCGGGAAATAGCTGTTGATTTCTGTGTGATTCCATAAATCTGAAACCGTAGCATTAGTTCCAATAGTACAAATTCCATTTTCAATAGTAATCCCTTTTAAGTAATCTTTTTCTGCAATAAGATGTACATCGTTATCTGCCAAATGATCGGCTTGTTGCACATATAAATCTGTTCCGCCAGAGACATATTTCCCTTTGGGCTGATTTCTATCTTTGGCTTCTAAATCTTTTAATTGTTTGGGAATGTCTTTAAAATAATCTGGAATAAATCCGTTTTTAATTAACCAATTAAAAGAAGGTTTCTCTTGATACTCTAGTTTTTTAACCACTTGATGGGCAGCTTTTTCAATGGCTTTGTAGCCTGTGCAACGACAAATATTACCACTAATAGCATCGAGCGCATTACTATGATTTTTTTCTGAGTTTGACAGCGCAAAACCCGTTAATGACACTACAAAACCAGGTGTGCAAAATCCACATTGTGTGGCGTAATTTGCTTTCATAGCTTCTTGGGCTGTCGTTAATTTATCTTCAAGATTGGTGCCTTCAACGGTTACAATATGTTTACCGTGTACATTTCCTAAAGGAGAAATACAAGAGGTAATACTTTGGTATTCTATAGTATTATCTTTCAGTTCTCCAACTAAAACTGTACAAGCAGCGCAATCACCTTCGCGACAACCAATTTTGGTTCCTGTAAGGCGTTGTTCGTAGCGTACAAAATCTAATAAGGTCATTCCAGAATGTTCTGAAGTGGTGATGGTTTTGTTATTTAATATGAAGGTTATCATATGCTTCAATTGGTTCTCAATAGTTCTTTTCACAAGAGAACTAAAAACTTAACTTTACTCTATTGTCACTTCGAGTGAAATTCCTTTTTTTTTGGAATTTTGTATCGAGAAGCTTTTGTTGTGATAAAGGTTCTCGATACACTTCTCGCTCATTCGAAAAACTCGAACTGACGTAATCTATAATTTAATACTCAGTCTTATCTTCTTTTCTAGACCATTCTTGAAAAGGCTCTAAAGCAATCTCACGAGCTAACTGCTCAAAAGGTATGCTTCTTTTTTCGTAAGGTAAAGGAATTTCTTTATAGATAAACTCATCATCAAAACCAATATTTGCAGCATCTACTTGATTACTTCCGTAATATACTTTATCTGGTCGCGCCCAATAAATAGCACCTAAGCACATTGGACATGGTTCGCAAGAGGTATAAATTTCACAACCGTCTAACTGAAACGAGTTTAGATTTTTACAAGCATCTCTAATTGCTGTGACTTCTGCATGAGCAGTTGGATCATTAGTTGAAGTCACTTTATTATTTCCTCTTCCTACGATTTTTCCGTCTTTAACTACGACGCAGCCAAATGGACCTCCTTCATTGTTATTCATTCCTCTTAGAGCTGCGTTTACAGCTTCTTTCATGAATTGTTCTTTATTATGTTCACACATTGATTTGTTGATTTTTTAATAAAAATTAGTTGTTCTTTGACGAAAATCAAACAAGCTAATATACTATTTTTTGAAACCAATTTTAAATAATTAGATGAGCTAAAAAGATTTTTTAAAACTATCTATCTAGGTGAAAAGATTTTAATTTGATTGCTGTATTTTTATAACGCTAAATAATAGTCTTAATCATCGAATAATATGGATAAGATATTTAAAAGCACTATATAAAAATTAAGTTATACATGAAAAACAATTATCTTATTTACATCCTATTTTCAACACTAATTTTTAGTAGTTGTAAAACAACTCAAGATATTGTAATGCCACAACGAAATGTTTCTAATTTCGAAAAATTGGCATCTATTGACAATGTTTTAAGTATTGAAAAGAAAGAAAAAACAAGTCATTTTGATGAAAATTATGAAATATGGTTTGAACAGCCAGTTAATCATAATGATTTGTCAAAAGGTACTTTTAAACAACGTGTTTTATTAGGTTTTGAAAATGATACTTTACCTGTTATTGTTGAGTTACAAGGCTACGGTATTTATACTGATAAGGCTGGTGAATTGTCTTCGCATTATAATGCAAATCAATTAACTATTGAGCATCGTTACTTTAATAATTCAAGACCAGAAACCATAGATTGGAATACTCTAACTATAGAAAACGCGGCAAAGGATCAGACAACTATTATAAACACAATTAGAGAAGCATTGTTTCCAAAAGCAAAATTTGTTACAACTGGAATATCAAAAGGTTGCCAAACAACTATGGCACATCGCAGGTTTTTTCCGAATAATGTAGATGCTAGTGTTTGTTATGTTGGTCCCTTAAATTATAAACGAGAAGACTCTAGAGTTTATAAGTTTTTAAAAACTGTTGCAACTAAAGCAGACAGAGATAAAGTTGCTGCTTTCCAGAATTTATGCTTTGAGAATCGGGACGCTTTATTACAGCTTATGAAAGCTGAAGCAGCTAGTAAAGAAATGACGTGGGAATTTGGAGTGGAAAATGCAATTGACTATACAATATTAGAATATTCGTTTGCTTTTTGGCAATGGGGAATTCCGGTTGGAATTATTCCGCAAAATGGAATTTCTACAGAAGGCATTTATAAACATTTAATAGATGTTGTTGGTTATGGTTTTTTTGAAGAAAAGGCAGTTGATGGTTTGCAGCCGTATTTTTGGGCAGCCTTAACCGAACAAGGTATATATGGTTATGAAACAGCTCCATTTAAAGATTATTTTGGAACAGACAAAATTTTTAAGTTTGATTGGGCATTTCCAGAAGGAATCTCAAAAAAGTTCGACTTAAAACCTATGCAAGAAATTAAGTCTTATTTAGATAATTCTGCAGAAAACATGCTATTTATATATGGAGAATATGACGCTTGGAGTGCAACTGCTGTAGAATTAAATAGTACTTCTGAAAAAAGGGAATTGTATAAGTTTGTGAAACCTCAAGGAGATCATAAAACTAGAATTAAGAGCTTCGATTCTAAAACTCAAGAATCCATTTATAGTATTATTGATAGTTGGTTGAAAAAATAAATTACATACATCCTATTAAGGCATGAAAAATGTAAAATTAATTGAATCTAAATTTATAGAAGAGTACACGGATTTTCCGAATTTAATCAGCGAGTTAAAGAAAGGGTTTTCTACGAAGGATATTATTGTTCCGTTTCGTCATCATCATGATTTTCCTAACCCAAGTGTCAATAAGGACTCAACCCTTTTGTTGATGCCAGCTTGGAATCCAAGTAAAAACGCTGGTGTAAAAGTGGTAACTGTTAGTCCAGAAAATGGTCAGTTTAATTTACCATCAATTAATGGGATTTATATTTATTTAGATGCTATTTCCGGAGAATTAAAAGCGCTCTTAGACGCTAAGAGTTTAACCGTAAAACGAACAGCGTCTGCCTCAGCATTAGCATCTACATTCTTGTCAAAAAAAGACGCATCTTCAATGTTAATGATAGGTACAGGAGCACTTTCTGCTAACCTTATTAAAGCTCATGCGTCTGTTAGACCAATAAAGCAAGTTTATGTTTGGGGAAGAAATTATGAAAAATCGAAATCAGTATGTAATGAATTTGCTGATGCAACATTTAATATTTTGCCTGTTAAATTTATTGAAGAACAAATATCTAATGTAGATATTGTCTCATGTGCAACCTTATCTAAAACACCTTTGGTTTTAGGAGACTATATGCAACCAGGACAGCATATAGATCTTGTAGGATCGTATAAAAAAGATATGAGAGAAGCAGATAATAATCTTATGTCAAAGGCTTCTGTTTTTGTAGATACATTTGAAGGAGGTTTAAAAGAAAGTGGAGATATAGTTATTCCTATGCAGGAAGGCATACTTGAAAAATCAGATATTAAAGCTGATTTATTTGATCTATGTTCTAAAATAAAAAATGGTAGAACAAACGATACTGAAATAACAGTATTTAAATCTGTTGGCCATGCTTTGGAAGATCTTGTAGCAGCAAATTATTATTATAAAAAATTCACAAATGTCTAAATCAACGTATCAAAATATCTTAGCAAAAACACAGTTTACTCCACCAAAAGATTGGCTGCAAATTAAAACTATTGATATGCATACAGGCGGAGAACCACTTCGAGTAATTATAGATGGTTTTCCAGAACTTAAAGGAAATTCAGTGTTAGAATACAGAAGGTATTGTAAAGATAATTATGATTATGTACGAACTTCACTAATGTTTGAGCCTAGAGGACATGCAGATATGTATGGTTGTATAATAGTTCCTCCAAATGATGATGAAGGTGATTTTGGTATTTTGTTTTTACATAACGAAGGCTATTCAACTATGTGTGGTCATGCTATTATTGCCATTTCGACATTGGCAGTAGAAATGAATTGGATTTCGGTTATTGAAGGTGATAATGTGCTTGAAATCGATGCGCCTTGTGGAAGAATAACTTCGTATGCCAATGTGAAAAATGGTAAGGTAACTGGAGTACGGTTTCATTGTGTGCCTAGTTTTGTTGTTGGCTTAGATAGGACTGTAGATGTAGATGGTTTGGGGAACGTAACTTATGATTTGGCTTATGGTGGTGCATTTTATGCTTATGTAGATATTGCAAAAAATGAATTTAATTTCGATTTATCTAAAAACTCATATAGAGCATTAATTAATAATGGAATGGGTATTAAACATGCGGTAATGAATGCCGATAAGGAAATATTACATCCTTTTGAAAATGATTTAAGTTTTTTATACGGAACGATTTTCATTGATAACAATAAGCAAACTTCTGGTATTGATAGTAGAAATGTTTGCGTTTTTGCAGAAGGTGAAGTGGATCGTTGTCCAACAGGATCAGGCGTTTCTGGACGCATGGCTATTCATAAAGCAAGGAAAGAAATTGGACTTAAAGAAACAATGACTATTGAAAGTATTACAGATTCTGTATTTACAAGTTCTGTTGTTTCTGAAGAAAATTATGGGCCATTTACTGCTGTTATTCCTCAAGTTGAAGGAACTGCATATATTACAGGAATGCAAACCTTTGTTATTGATCCAAAAGACCCAATGAAAGATGGATTTATATTAAGGTAATTATTCCATTAATCTTTCAATATCATCAATTTCAATAGGCATAGCTTCGGTTAGGTTTAAATTTCCAGTGCTAGTAATTAGATAATCGTTTTCAAGTCGGCACCCAATACCTTCTTCAGCTATATAAATTCCAGGTTCGCAAGTAAAAACCATACCTTCTTCTATTGTTCTTGAATATAATCCTACATCATGCACATCTAAACCAATATGGTGTGCTGTGCCATGCATAAAATATTTTTTGTAAAGTGGTTTTTCTGGGTTTTGTAGAGCAACATCTTCTTTATTTAATAAGCCTAATTTAATGAGTTCACTTTCAGCCAATGTAGTCATTTGTTTTTCGTAATCAGAATGAATCATTCCTGGTTTCAGCAATTTACTCCCTTCTTTTAAACAATATAAAACAGAGGAATAGACTTCCTTTTGTCTATCTGTAAATCTTCCATTTACAGGAAAGCATCGTGTGGTATCACTGTTGTAATTTGCATAGCAAACTCCAAAATCTAATAGAATCATGTCATCATCATTACAAACGGAATCATTTGTATTATAATGCAGAGCACATGCATTTTTACCTGAAGCAACTATGGGTTGAAAAGCATGTCTTGTAGCGCCAAACTTCACTAAATTATAATAGAGTTCAGCCTCTAATTCATATTCTTTAATTTTAGGTTTACAGGCTTTTAAAACATTTTTAAAAGATGAGACACTAATATCTGCTGCCTTTTGCATAAGAGCTATTTCTTCTTGAGATTTTATTTGTCTTAAAGCTCTTGTAATTTTAGCGGCTCTATAATATTCGTGTAAAGGATATTTTTTCTTACACCATTTAATCATTCTATCTTGTTGCGTTTCCTGATCTTTTGTTAAGCGTTTTAAATGTTCATTATGTCCTAAATAAAACCCATCTGCTTCAAAGGCCATATACTGTAATTGCATTTCAAAATCTTGAACCCATTCAATTCTTTTAATTCCTGAAATACTTGTTGCTTGTTCTTTAGTTAACTTTTCTCCATCCCAAATTTTAATATGTTCGTTTGTTTCTTTGATAAAAAGAATCGTACGATTTTCTTTTTTGTAAGCATCAGGATATAGAACTAAAAGTGTATCTTCTTGGTCAATACCACAGAGATAGAATAAGTCATTATTTTGGGAAAATGCCATAACATCGTCTGCGTTGTTATGTTTCACATCATTCGATGTGAGAATTGCGATAGTATTAGGCTTCATCTTATTAATGAAGTTTTTCCTATTTGTAACAAATAATGAGTTTGGAATTTGATCGTAACGCATAACTAAAATTTTCTATCAGGATTAAAGATATTTATTTTCATGGTTGTTTTAGTATCATCGATAATTTCAGACACTAACTTACCTGTTGCAGTTCCCATGCTCCAGCCCATCATAGCATGACCTGTTGCAATTGTTAGATTTTTACATTTTGCAGATTTTCCTATGTAGGGAAGGCCATCTGGTGAAACTGGTCGTAGACCACAAGCAACATTATCTTTTTCGTCTTGAGTTAATTTTAGATTAGGATAATAGCTACTAGTTGCATTTGCAATTGCTTCAACTCTTTTTTTATTAATGTTGTGGTTAATTTCAGCGATTTCCATGGTGCCGGCAAATCTGGTAAAGCCATTCATTGGTGTAATTGCGGTTTTGGCTTCTGCTAAAATTGCAGGTATAGTTATTCCAGTCTCTCTTTCAGTATTAATACAATACCCTTTTCCCGCTTGTAATAATAAATTAAGACCTAACTTTTTACTCAAAAATGAACTCCAAGAACCTGCTGCTAGTATAATTTCATCTGCCATTAAAGTTTGCTTGTTGGTTTTAAGGGCAGTAATATTTTGGTTTTTTACCTCTATATCTTCAACTTTTTCATTGATATAAAACGTAACACCCTCTTTCTTTAGATATGAAATCATTTCGGTCATAAATTCCTGAGGAGTAGAATGATGATCGCATTCAAAATATGTGCCGCCAAGGGCATTGATTTCTACATTTGGTTCCAATTCTTTAAGTTCCTTTGGACTAACTCCTCTTGCGCTTAACCCAAGTTCTGAAGCCTTTTCAGCCAATTCTAATTCTTCATCTAATGCTTTTTGAGTTTTACAAAGCATTAAAAGGCCTTTTTTTTCATAATGTGAAGTGAAGTTTTCTGAAGTCTTTATATCTTCATATAACTTTTGACTCAAAACAGAAATGTCTCTGATAACTGGTGCTGCTTTTTTTACATGATTGGCATTGCAAGATTTATTAAATGCCCAAGTCCATTTTAAAAAGTCAAGATCTAATCTTGGTTTTATATACAAAGGACTTGAAGAATCTAACATCCATTTTATGCCTTTCTTCATAACACCTGGAGCAGATAAAGGAATAATATGACTAGGAGATAAATAACCTGCATTGACATAGGAAGCTCCAGTGTCTAAATTAGATTGATCTACTATGGTAACTTTATGTCCTTCTTTTTGAAGATAATATGCTGAACATAACCCAATAATTCCGCCTCCAATGATAATTACATTTTTCCCCATATTAAATTACCTGAAATCCATACGCATAAGGATCATCATCACTATCAATTGTAATAGTATTATGCCCATATATTTTTGCCCAACCTTTAATACTTGGTATAATGGCGATTTTTCCATCTAAAGTTGTTTCTTCTTCAACACAACCAATAAACGTGCTGCCAATATAACTCTCGTGAATAAACTCTTCACCAACTTTTAATTTTCCTTTAGCATATAATTGTGCTAGTCGAGCTGAGGTACCAGTTCCACATGGACTTCTGTCTATAGCTTTGTCACCATAAAATACGGCATTTCTGCCATGAGATTCTTTGTTAATTGGATTCCCTGTCCATAACATATGAGTGACATCTTTTATGGTATTATTTTCAGGATGAATAAACTGGTTAGGATATTTTTCATTGATGCGCTCTCTGACGATTTGCGAAAATTGAATAATTTGTCCTGCTGTAAAATCATGAACACCAGAGAAATTTTGTTGAGGATCTACAATAGCATAATAGTTTCCGCCATAGGCAACATCGAATTTTATTTTACCTAATTCTGGGCATTCAATTGATAGATTTTCTGCTACTAAAAAACTTTTTACGTTGGTCAATTTTACCCAATCTACTTTATTATTGGTTTGCTGAAATTCGATTTCAACTAAACCAGCTGGAGCTTCCATTTTTATTTTTCCAGGAATTTTCGGCTTTATTAAACCCTCTTCAATTGCTATAGTAATAGTGCCAATTGTTCCATGACCACACATTGGTAAACAACCAGAAGTTTCAATAAAAAGGATAGCAAAATCATTGTTTGGGTTATGAGGAGGAAACAAAATACTGCCACTCATCATATCATGTCCACGAGGTTCAAACATTAAACCTTTACGAATCCAATCATAGTCTTTTAAAAAATGTTGGCGTTTTTCACTCATAGTTTTACCCATAAGTTTTGGACCACCTTCTTTAATCACTCTAACGGGATTTCCACAAGTGTGTGCATCAATGCAAACAAATGTATTTTTTGCCATAACTTAAATTTTAGCAGTTTTTTGCTCGTTATTTATTAGTCGAGAAATTTCTAATGGGTTTTCGTTTTTAAGCTCATTTGGTAAAAGTTCATTTGGCCAGTCTTGATAGCTAAAAGGTCTAACCCAACGCTTTATAGAATGAATACCAACAGCTGTAAACCGACTATCGGTTGACGATGGATAAGGACCACCATGATTCATTGAAGGACAAACTTCAACACCAGTCGGTACTCCATTAAAAATAACTCTACCTACACGATTTTGTAATGCAGAAATCACCTCAGGATAGTTTGAAGCTTCATCATTATCTGCAATTAAGGTTCCTGTTAATTGACCTTCTAAACGCGAAATTATTATTTCTAACTGTTCAGCATTCTCACATTGTACAACTATAGAATAAGGTCCAAAAACTTCTTGATGAAGTGTTGGGTTTTCTAAAAATGTTGAGTCTTTGACAGTCGTAACCGTTTGTCTGGCATAATTGGTTTGCACATTAGATTGGTAATCGGCAACCACATTTAATTCTGGTTGAGAAAGTGCATTTTTTCTATTGTTTTCATAAGCACCAATAATATTTGGATGCAACATGCAAGACGGTTCAATTTTCACAATTTCATTTGATAATGAATGAATGAAATTAGTAAGATTTTCACCTTTTATTCCTAATAGTAATCCTGGATTTGTACAAAATTGACCAGTTCCTAACGTGATAGAACTAGCATAGGTTTTCGCTAAACTATCTGTTCTGTTTTTTAAAGCTTCAGGCAAAATAATAACTGGGTTTATACTTCCCATTTCTGCAAATACTGGAATAGGTTCTTTTCGTTGAGATGCCGTGTCATATAATGCACGACCACCTTTTATGCTTCCTGTAAAACCAACTGCTTTTACATTAGGATGTTTTACTAATTGTACACCAACATCAATTCCGCTGGAATTTATATTAGAAAACACTCCATTTGGCATTCCTGTTTTTTCTGCTGCCTTAATTATGGCAGAAGCTACTAATTCGCCTGTGCCTGCATGCATAGGATGCGATTTTACAATAACAGGACAACCAGCTGCAAATGCTGCTGCTGTATCACCTCCTGCAGTAGAGTAGGCAAGAGGAAAGTTACTGGCACCAAAAACCACAACTGGTCCTAATGGCACCAACATTTTTCGAATGTCAGATCTTGGCATTGGCTCTCGATCTGGTTGAGCTGTATCTATTGTTGCTTCTACCCAAGACCCTTCTTCTACCAAATTAGCGAACATTCGTAATTGTCCGACTGTTCTTCCGCGTTCACCTTTTGCTCTGCCTTCTGGTAATCCGGTTTCAGAACAATAAGTTTGAATGAGTTCATCGTCTAATGCTAATATTTCATCAGCAATTGCATTTAAAAATGAAGCTTTGTCCTTTCCAGAACACGTTTTGAAACTATGAAAAGCCTTTTCAGCAAGATCGCATGCCATTCCAATTTCTGCAGAAGTTGCTTCAGAGAACGTTGTCTCGTTTTCAATATTTAATTGAGGATTGAATGTTCTATAGCTTTTGTTGCCTTTAGCCGATAAATCATTTCCTATATAGTTTTTTCCTGTTATCATTAATTCTTCTTCTTTTAGTGTTATAAAGATAAGTTATTAGATTACAAATTTTTATAATCTGGTAATTGAGGTCTAGTTTTTAAACTACTTTCAATAATATTTATGACTTGTTTCCTTTCCTCTCCAAAAAGTGGTAATCTAGGAGCTCTCACATGTTCTGTACCTATATTTGTGTAGACTTCAGCGAGCTTAATGTTTTGTACTAGTTTAGGATTAATATCTAGCTCTAGCAATGGCATAAACCAACTGTTAATTTCAATAGCCTCTTTAATTTTGCCTGCTTTCTGTAGTTCATAAATGGCAACCGTCTCTTTTGGGAATGCACATACTAAACCAGCAACCCAACCATCAGCTCCCATAATTAAACTTTCTAGTGCAACGGTATCTACACCAGTCATAATTTTAAGTCGGTCTCCAAATTTGTTTTTTATTCTAGTAATATTTGTAATATCTCTTGTCGACTCTTTTACAGCTTCAATATTTGGGCAATGCGCCAAAAGTTCTTCAAACATATCTAGAGTGACTTCAATTTTGTAATCTACAGGATTGTTATAAATCATTATAGGTAAAGAAGTACTTTTAGCAATAGCCTTAAAGTATTCTACAGTCTCAGTATCACAAGCTTTATAGCGCATTGGAGGTAGTAGCATTAATCCTTGTGCTCCATCTTCTTCAGCTTTTTTAGCGCATAGAATTGCCTCTTTGGTACTTTGCTCAGCGATGTTAATTAAAACAGGTACTTTACCATTTACAAAAGCGACTGTTTTTTTAGTTAAAGTGCGCTTTTCATTGTCATTTAGTGTGCTTGCCTCTCCTAATGTGCCACCTAAAACAATACCATGAACTCCAGCATCTAATTGTGCTTTTATATTTATTAGAAATGTTTTTAAATCTAATTCGTCATTCTCTGTAAACTTAGTTGTTACTGCTGGCATTACGCCTTCCCATTTTATGCTCATAAATATTTTATTTTGAAGTGTAAAATTAAGTGAGATCAGTGAAGTTAAATAATGGTTTTTTACTCTATATTGATACTATATTATCCAA
>NZ_JADGDZ010000026.1 GCF_016744625.1 Winogradskyella sp. | reverse complement strand
ATTGTATAAAGCGTAATTTCCTACGTAATTTTGTTAACAACAGCCTAAAAATTTTAATTCGATGAAATTATTATTACCTTTGTCGGCTGAAAGAATTAAGTAATAAATTAATTAAAAAAAATATAGTAATGAAAAAAGTAATCTTAGGACTTAGCGCATTATGTATGGTAGCGTTTACATCTTGCAAAGAAGATGCTGCTAGTAAAATTAAATCTGAAAATGTAGCTGTTGCTGCAGAAAGAGATGCCAATGCAGGTGATTTCCCTGTTCTTGCTTTAGATAAGAAAGAGCACGATTTTGGAAAAATTATGAATGGTACTCCTGTAGAGACAGTATTTAAATATACAAATACAGGTAAATCTATGTTAGTAGTTAGTAACATTAAGAGTACATGTGGTTGTACAGTACCATCTAACTACACTAAAGAAGTTGCACCAGGTGAAACAGGTGAGTTTACAGTAAAGTTTAATGGAAAAGGAAATGGTAAAATATCAAAGTCTTTAACTATAACTGCTAATACTGAAAAAGGTACTGAAGTAGTAAAGATTGGAGCTATGATAGAAGCTGATCCTAATGCACCAGTGAAGCAAGCAGCTAAGCCAGCAGTTACAGCAAACCCTTTAGCAACTCCTGTGAAGAAGTCTTCAACAAAACCAGGTCACGAAGGTCATAACCACGATTAATTATTTATGGAAGGAATCGGATCATTTTTACCATTTATCGCCATATTCGCTGTGATGTATTTCTTTATGATTGCACCGCAAATGAAACGCGCTAAACAAGAAAAAAAGTTTGCTAGCGAATTAAAACGTGGCGATCGTGTAATTACTAAAAGTGGTATGCACGGTAAAGTAATAGAGTTAAATGATAAAGATAGCAGTTGTGTTATTGAAACATTAGCAGGGAAAATTAAGTTTGACCGCTCTGCAATCTCTATGGAAATGAGTAGAAAACTAAATGCACCAGCTGTTGTAAAAAAATAAGCTGTTTGTATAAGAATATAAAAAAAGCCACTCATTTATTGAGTGGCTTTTTTTATTGCGGTTGTTTAGAGAAACCGAAGCATTAACTGTTTTTGTATTTATCATGTAAACCAACACCTTTTATAATCATAGGTGTGATTTTTTCTAATCGCTTCTGTTTTGTAGCCTCTCTTTTGGCTTCAGAAATGTAGTCGCAGTATTCACGTTGTTTACCTAGAGTTAAGGCTTTAAAACAGTCATTAAGTGTTGTGTTAGACTTTAATATAGTATGTAGCTCTATAGGAATAATGACATCTTTAGTTTTTCGCTGAGGTTTTATTTCTTTTCCTAAATGTTGATTTTCTATAGCTTCTTTTATATAAGTTAGTACAGCTGCTTCGTTGATATCTGCTTTAGTTTCAAAGCGCATTTGTCTCAAGGCTTTGGTTTTATTCTCTTGTGCGTTAATTAGTAAATTGAATTTGTCTTTTAAAAATACACCTTGATGAAACCATAAACAGAAATGGTTTTTAAATGCACCAATACCCAAAACATTTTTACCATTTAAGCAATACGTTGGCATACTCCATTTGACAGTTTCTTCTAATTCTGTAGCATTGATAATATTACGCAAAATATTAAGCTCCTTAGCGTAATGTGAGTTGAGTTCTATGTATTCTTCTACGGAATATATTTTTTGCATTGTTTTTAATTTTTGCGTTTTGTAAAAAAAAATAGAATTAACTTTTTAAAAGTGAAAAAAAACAATAACTATTTAATAATTCAGACGAGTTTATATTTATTGCATACAACTTTATTAATATCAGTTTGTTTAATATTATAGATAGCGCTCAGCATAAGATATTAAACGAAGTTAGTTGAAAATTCTTAGTAAGTCAAGTTATACTACTTCTTAGCTGTTAGTTCAGCAATCTTACAAATCACTTCTACAGCTTTTTGCATACTTTCTACTGGTACATACTCATAACGACCATGGAAATTATGACCACCAGCAAAAATATTAGGACAAGGCAATCCCATATAAGAGAGTTGAGAGCCATCAGTTCCACCTCTTATTGCTTTGATAAGTGGAGTAATACCAATAGATTTCATAGCTTCTTCTGCAATGTCAACAATATGCATCACAGGCTCTACCTTTTCTTTCATGTTAAAGTACTGGTCTGTAAGTTCTATTTCAAAGACTTCGGCTTCAAACTTGGTGTTAAGGTCTAAAACAATTTTTTCCATTAAAGCTTTTCGTGCTTCAAACTTATCCATGTCATGGTCGCGTACAATATATTGTAAAGTGCTTTCTTCTACCTTTCCTTCAATGTTATGTAAATGGAAAAAACCTTCGTAACCGTCAGTATGTTCAGGTGTTTCTAATCTTGGCAATGCATTAATAAATTCTGTTGCGTAATACATAGAGTTTATCATTTTGCCTTTGGCATAACCAGGATGTACTATTTTGCCTTTGGCTTTTATAACTGCTCCAGCCGCATTAAAATTTTCATATTCTAATTCACCAATCTGGCTACCATCCATGGTGTAAGCCCAGTCAGCTCCAAATTTTTCGACATCAAATTTATGTGCTCCTCTACCAATTTCTTCATCTGGTGTAAAACCTACTTTGATGGCACCATGTTTAATTTCAGGATGATTAATTAAATATTCCATCGCAGTGACAATTTCTGTAATACCCGCTTTATCATCAGCTCCTAGAAGTGTAGTGCCATCTGTTGTTATTAAAGTTTGCCCTTTATAAAGCAATAAATCCTCAAAATAATCTGGCGATAGAATAATGTTTTGCTCAGCATTAAGAATAATGTCTTTACCATCGTAATCTTTAATAACTTGAGGATTTATATTTGCTCCTGTAAAATCTGGAGAGGTATCAAAATGAGATATAAATCCAATCGTAGGCACATTATGTTCTACATTACTTGGTAATGTTGCCATAATGTAAGCATTGTCATCAATTGTGACATCACTTAAACCAATTGTTTTTAAGTCTTCAACCAATTTATTGGCTAAATCCCATTGTTTAGCTGTACTAGGTGTACTTTGAGAATTTGGGTCGGATTCAGTATCTATAGTAACATAACTTATAAAACGGTCTATAATGTTTTGCATGTTTTTAGTTTTGTTGCTAAATTATAACTTAAATGTCACAACTGGAAGTTTCGTGTGATTTACCAAATCTTCAGAAATACTACCTCCAAAGAAATTACTCAATCCTGTTCTACCATGGGTTATCATTGCTACAGCTTCAGCATTAACGCGTTTTGCATAGTTTATGACTCCATCTTCTACTGTATGATCTGCTACATAATCGATAGTGTAGCTTTGATTTTCGAGTTTTGCTAGTTTTAAAAATTCAGCAACTTTATTATCAATTTCATCTGTACTTAAAAAACTTAAGTTAGGAAGATTAATATGAAGTAGAGTGACTTTATTTCCTAATTCATTTAGTAATTCTAAAGCCTTCTTTACAGCAGAAGTACTTTGTTCTAAAAAGTCTGTTGCCAAGACAACATTATTAAAGTTTACAGATAGAGGCTTAGATTTAACTACCAAAACAGGCGTATCACTATAACGCACCACTTTTTCTGTGTTTGAACCTGTAAAAATACCATCATGTAGGCTATGTCCACGAGAACCTATGACAATTAAATCCGCGTTAACACTACTAGCTACTTCAGCAACTTCTTTTAATACCTTATGATGTTTTATCATTGGTGTAACTGTAATACCTTCTAAATATGATTTATCTAAAAAAGATTCAAATTCTTTATTTGCAACCATAAGCATAAATGCAGTTTCTTCGTTTCTTGCTGAACTTGATGAAGAAAATATAGACTCAGATAATTCTAGCATATGCATTATAATCAATTCTGAATTGTGTTGTTTCGCTAATGCAGCAGCAGTTTCTAAAGCGTATTCTGAATGTTTTGAAAAATCGACTGGGATTATAATTTTTTTCATGAGTATTTGGATTTAATTAGTACTCCAAAGTTAAAATACTAGAGGCATAAAAAGAATGATAAATGACAGTTTATAACTAAAATAAATAGTCGTGATAAAATCATTTTAAAGTTATAAGATTATTATTTTTGTACAACAAAACACCTCTCATGTATAAAGCGATAATTCGACCAATTCTATTCTGTTTTGATCCAGAGAAAGTGCATCACTTTACATTTTCATTAATTAGGAATATTTCAAATCTACCAGGATTTAAAAGTCTATTTAAAAAGATGTATTTGGTGGAAGACCCAAAGCTTGAACGCGAATTATTTGGCTTAAAATTTAAAAATCCAGTTGGTCTTGCAGCAGGTTTTGATAAAAATGCGGTGCTATATAATGAATTATCAAATTTTGGTTTTGGCTTTATAGAAATTGGTACAGTAACACCAAAAGCTCAAGTTGGAAATCCGAAAAAACGCTTATTTCGCTTAAAGGATGATAAAGGGATTATAAACCGAATGGGTTTTAATAATGAAGGCTTAAAAGCAGCCATTGTACAATTAAAAAAAAATAAAGGCCAATTGATTATTGGTGGAAATATTGGTAAAAATACACAAACTAAACCTGAAGATTATACTAAAGATTATTTAGAGTGTTTTAATGCGTTACATCCTTATGTAGATTATTTTGTGCTTAATGTAAGTTGTCCAAATGTTGGAAGCCATGCAAAATTAAATGATAAAGATTATTTGTTAGAGCTTATTGGAACAGTACAAAAAGCAAATTTAGCTTTTATAAAACAAAAGCCTATTCTTCTTAAAATTGCACCAGACCTTAATAACATTCAACTCGATGAAATCGTAGAGTTGATTTCTGAGACTAACCTAGATGGAGTCATTGCAAGTAATACATCTATAGATAGAAAAAAATTAAAAGCTTCAGATAAGCAATTATCTGAAATTGGAAACGGAGGATTAAGTGGGCAACCTATTAAGGATAAATCTACAACGATTATTAGGTATTTAACTAAAAAAAGTAACAAGGCATTTCCTATAATTGGCGTAGGAGGAATTCATTCAGCAGAAGATGCACTAGAAAAACTTGAAGCAGGTGCAGATTTAGTTCAAATATATACAGGCTTTATTTACGAAGGACCTAAGCTTATTAAGGACATTAACCAAGCATTATTAAAAAAGGCGCAGTAAATGCGCCTTTTTTAATTTATATATTTTTGAAATTTAATTCTTAATAAAAGATAACACTTGACTTGAATTGTCTTTAATTAATTTTATAAAGTAGATTCCATCATTTAAGCTTTCAATATTTACGTTAAGGTCAGCATCAGATTTTACTTGAGACGTTCTTAAAACTTGACCTAAGGTATTATATATACTATATGAATCTGGTAAGGAATTAGATTTTATAGTTATAATACTAGACGAAGGATTTGGAAACAATACAATAGATTCTTTACTAAAATCATCGGTGCCTAAAGTACCACTGAAAAACCTATTCTTTGTACCAAAATTATAACTACCTCCTCTTGCTAAAAGCGTAAGGTCTACAGCAGTTAATTCATAGGATCCACTCCCAGAAGAACAACAAATACCATCTCCATAACTATCTGTAATTACGAAGGAGTAGCATAAATCTGGATTTATAGTAAACTGAGCTGTTTTAGTTGCATAATCGTCATCAGGTTCTATGTAAGGACCTCCAGAGTCTATAACATTATCATCACCATCTAAAAATTGCCATGATGTCTCAGCAGGCCAGTTATCTAGAGTTAAACTAAGGTGTATTTCGGTTGTGTTTATTTCTTGAGCACCAACATTGATATATTCTGACTTTACTTTAGTTATAGTATTAGAACCATCAGAAACAGCCAAAGTCACGTCATATTCACCAACAGTATTATAGTTATGTGTTACATTTTGTGTTGTGTAGTCTGTAATATTATCTCCATCTACATCCCAATCCCATGAGGTTGCACCAGCACTACTGTCTGTGAAATTTACGGTAAGGTTTGTTGCGCAACTTTCAGTTTCGTCAGCAACAAAATCGGCACTAAAGCTCGGGCATATAAGATTATTTCTTGAAGCTTGATAGATAGCATTAATCCTTGCCAATTGTTGTGGTGAAAATAATGTTCTGCATTCTTTTCGTGAATAAGACATTAGATTTAAAGGTTCTGGTTGATAAGAATCATTATTGGCATCTTGTGCTGCACCAGTATATAGACAATTAAAATCTACATTAGAATAACCCAATTGAGGATCTGCAGGTGTATCACAAATAAAATCTCCTGTACTGGTACAATTTGAACCATCAACCAATTCTTCAGTAGAACCAACTACATTACTATTTCCATGAGTATGAGATAAGGCGAAGAAATGACCAACTTCGTGAGAGAGTGTACTTCCATTAGTAGCACAGCTATTAGCCATTAAAATATTTTCTGTAATTGCTCCTCCGGGAAAACGCGCATAACCACACAGACCACCACCAGAACTACTACTTATAATAGAATCTGTAAAAAAGATATTCATTATATTGGCAACACTATACGCTGCAAATAAAGCGGATTCATCGTTGGTTTCGTAAGTATAAAAATTATCACTATTTATATAATTAATACCATCACATAAGTAAAATTCTAGACCAGCATCTGCATAAATCGTGTTCATTACAGCAATAGCATCATTTAATTCAGTCACTGTTAAACCTCCGCTACCATTAGTTTGTCTAATAATATGTGCCTTAATAGGAAATGAATTTGAAGACATTGAGTTTCTAGATGACAATCGCTGCTGTAGAAATTGTTCTTCTAAAACTCTAACTGTATTCTTAATAGAATCAAAATAACGTTTTGCTTCTGGTGTATAGGTAAATCCACACTCATTATTTTGCGCAAATGTGCGAGTACTAAATGCAAAAATTAATATGAGTGTAAAATAAGACTTTAGTAATTTGGTAGAGTTCATTTGTTAGGCTTTAAATATAAAAGTGCTCTAAAGTATGAATTTAACATTAAAACACTATTAATTATCGATGAAATGTAAGTATATGTAGTAATATTCTTATTTTATAATAAGTTTTTTAGACCCAAATTCTCCTGTAGTGTTCAATAACCTCACAATATAAAGGCCTTTGTTTAAATCTGAAACATCAAAAATTTGCTCATTATCATTAGAGTTGCTAATTTCAATTTGCTTTACACTCTTACCTAAAACATCATAAACTTCAACTTTACTTAACGTATTTGCATTAGTAATAGTAACAAAATCAGTATCACTTGGGTTTGGATATAGCTTTACTTTATTAGCAATTTCAAAATCATTTGTACTTAATGTTGTGCTTTTAAATGTTATAGTCAAAGTTCCAATCTTTGCTGAATTAAAAGGATAACCAGAAACACCAGCTATATTAGTGATTACACCTCTTGGGTTTGTAGCGGCATTATTACCAGAATACCCAAAACCATCTTCTGTACCAGCATCGTAAGGGAATAAATCTAGAGTAAAAGTTTCTTTCCATTTATTCATGCCTGTATCCCATAAATTAAGTCTATTAACTGCAATAATCCAATCAGGACTTGGTGCAATCATAGACACAAGTGTTAAAAGTGGGTAGTCTTCAGAGATCACTATATTGTTCAATGTAGCAGAACTAATAGCTGCAAATGGCGCAAATGATTGGTTAAGCCATTGTTGTGCATTACCATTATTTATTGCAATTTGTACTTCAGAATTAAATACAGTATTAGAGCCAGTTTCAGCGACATTTTCAATACCAGTAGTTGCAGTGCCTCCCATTTCAAAAAAAGTAATATCACTATTGTGATTTGCTCCAACTAAGTTAGACCAATGTGCATTACTAGGTAGTGATCCATGGTCACTAGAATTCCATGTACTGGTAAAGTTAATGTCGTAAGTTGCTGTAGATTGAGCTTGAGAGTTAAAAGATATTAACATTGCTAAGGTTAATAAACCTGTAAGAGTAATTTTTTTCATCATGCTTTTTAATAATCTTAGTCAAGTGAAACTACTTGACCTTACAAAGTAGTCTTGTTTTAATGTATTTTAGTACAAATTTTAGTATTTGAATTACGACATTCTCATATCCTTTGTGTTAGCAACTTCAGCATTAGCAATATCGCCAGGACCAGATAATATTTATGTTTTAGTACAAAGCATTACGAATGGAAAGGCTTATGGTATAGCAACTGTTTGTGGATTAATAACAGGTTGTATTATCCATACCACTTTATTAGCATTTGGTATTTCCGCGCTTATTGCTGCAAATGAATCGATGTTCTTTGTAATTAAATTATTAGGTGCATTGTATCTTGCCTTTCTTGCTTATAAGGTTTTTAAATCTGATTCGAAATTGCAATTAGATGCTGATAATATCCCTAAAAAAAGCTTGAAAGGTTTGTTTGTGCAAGGTTTTTTAATGAATGTCTTAAACCCAAAAGTGACAATCTTCTTTTTGGCATTTTTTCCTGGATTTTTGTTTAGTGATGCCATGAGTACTGTTTGGCAGTTTTATATTTTAGGAGGTCTTTTTATGTTGGTGTCATTTATTATTTTTTCGACTATAGCTTTACTTGCAGGACAAATTAAAGCTTACACATTAAACTATAAAAATTCAGGCCTGGTTCTTAAATGGCTTCAAATAGTAGTGTTTATTGGTATTACAATTTTTATTCTCCAATAGAGTATTTTGCTTGGTAAACCTTATATTTGAACCAATGAATAAAGCCGTTAAACTCATAGAATGTCCACGAGATGCCATGCAAGGCATTAAGGAATTTATTCCCACAGAGAAGAAGGTGCAGTATATTCAGTCTTTGCTTCGTGTAGGTTTTGATACTATAGATTTTGGAAGTTTCGTCTCGCCTAAAGCCATACCACAAATGGTTGATACTGCTGAGGTTTTAGCACAATTAGATTTAAGTAAAACAATTAGTAAGTTACTTGCTATTATTGCAAATACAAGAGGGGCAAATGATGTCTCAAAACATTCTGAAATTGATTACTTAGGTTATCCGTTTTCAATTTCCGAAAACTTCCAGATGAGAAATACGCATAAAACTATTGCACAATCTGTAATAACACTTTCTGAAATATTAGAAATAGCAGACAAAAGTGATAAAGAAGTAGTGGTTTATATATCAATGGGTTTTGGTAATCCTTATGGAGATCCATGGAATGTTGATATAGTAGGAGAGTGGACAGAACGACTTTCTAAAATGGGAGTGAAGATTTTATCACTAAGTGATACAATTGGTAGTTCTGACCCAGAGAATATAAATTATTTGTTTTCAAATCTAATTCCAGCCTATTCTAATATAGAGTTTGGAGCACATTTGCATACAACATCAACATCATGGTTCGAAAAAATCGATGCAGCTTACAAATCTGGTTGCCGACGTTTTGATGGTGCAATTCAAGGTTTTGGAGGTTGCCCAATGGCAAAAGATGAATTGACAGGTAATATGCCAACAGAAAAAATGCTATCCTATTTTACTCAAAAAAAAGCGCATGATCTTAATGCGATGAGTTTTGAGAGTTCTTATAACGAAGCAACTAAGATTTTTACTCAGTATCATTAGTGGTTTAATAGAATTAATCGCTTCAACAAGTTAATAATTAGTTGACAATTAAGTACTTGTAACTCTTACTTTTTATTATCAATTTATTTTGACTTTCTTTACTTATTAATTTTTAACACGCTGTTAATCAGTTGCATGAAAGTTTATTTAAAATTAATCTAAATAAACTTTGTGTATATTGTTTTGTGTTTTAAATTTGCATCTTCAATTAAAAAATTATTTATATCAAGTCTAAATAAAGATTAAAATAAAATTCCAAATGAAGAAAATTACATTATTATTTGCATTATTAGTTGGGGCAATTACTTATGCACAAACTGTACCGGATTCGTTGTATACAAATCCTCAAAATCAACAAAATGCTGCACAACGTATTTTGTCTGGTAATATTAATACAGGTGTTACCGTTGGTGGTTATGGTGAGATTACTTACAACCAACCAGAAGCCGATAATGGAGAATTAGACATTCAGCGATTGGTTATACTTTTTGGGTATAAGTTTAATGATAAAGTTCAGTTCGTAACAGAAATAGAATTTGAGCATGTTGAAGAAGTGTTTGTAGAACAAGCTTTTATTCAGTATAGTTTAACTGATAATGTAAACTTAAGAGGTGGTTTAATGTTAGTGCCAATGGGTATTACAAATGAGTATCACGAACCAACAACTTTTAATGGTGTAGAACGACCTAGCATAGACAGAGCTATCGTGCCAACGACTTGGAGAGAAATTGGTTTTGGTGTTGCTGGTAGATTAGATGATGTTTCATTACGTTATCAAGCTTATGTTTTTAATGGATTTAAATCTGTTAATGGTACTAAGGTCTTAGGTGGTGCTAATGGTCTTAGAAACGGGAGACAAAAAGGAATTCAATCTACAATAGATTCTCCAAATTTAGCTGCCAAATTAGATTATTATGGAGTTTCAGGATTACGTCTAGGTTTATCAGGTTATTTTGGTAAAACTCAAGCTGAAGATGATGTAGAAGATATAGATGGTACAAGTGTTGGTATTTCTATGATTGGTGTAGATGCACGCTACGCTTATAAACGATTTGCTGCAAGAGGACAGTTTATTCATGCAAGCATTTCTGATACTGATGATTACAATGCTCTTAATGGCGCTGACTTAGGAAGTGCATTACAAGGATGGTATGTCGAAGGTTCTTTTAATTTATTACCACAAAAAAAAGAGCAGCAGTTATATGCATTTGCACGTTTTTCTGACTACGATACACATGCTTCAGTTGAAGGAGGATTGATTAAAAATGATGCTTACGATAGAAACGAGTGGACGTTTGGACTGAGCTATAAGTTGGCTCCTGGTGCAGTTGTAAAAGCAGATTACCAATTATTTGATGACGCAACTAATGCAAACAATGCTAATCAATTAAATATTGGCTTAGGAGTTTGGTTCTAAATAATTATTAATTCAATAATTTTGTAACATGAAGGTTTTAAGCATTATCATATTAATTTTATCAATAGCATCTTTTAGTTTACCTAAAAAAATTCAAAAGAAAGTTGATTCTGAAATTAAGAAAACGTATTATGTAGATACATTTTCATTCAATGCTAAAACTATAGATTCTGAAATTGCAAAAGAATTACCGTCAGCTTTTGGCGTGGATAATTTCTTTGAAATAAAAAAAGACTCAATACATTTGGGTTATGCCTATGTATCTAAAGCACCAAGTAAAACAGATCAGTTTGATTATTTGGTACTATTAGATAAAAACCTAGTTATTGTAAAGGCGAAGGTTTTAATCTATCGCGAAGATTATGGAGGCGAAATAGGAAGCAAACGTTGGTTAAAACAATACATTGGTAAATCTAAAGATAATGAATTTAGATACGGAGATAATATCGATGCTATTTCTGGTGCTACAATCTCTGTTCGTTCTATGACAAATGCCATGAATGATTTAATGAAATCTTTAAAAATACTTAACGAAAAAGGTATATTATAATGGTGTTAAACGGACGTATAGAATCGTTTCCAAAAGAATTAAAGCTGCTTATTGCAGCTTTTATTGTTGTATTAAGTATTGGTTTTTATTCGGGCCTATTGTTTGTTAGTGAAACTTCTTCTGCCAATCCAAATGGCATAGAGGAACAGTATTTAGGCAACGAAGCTGATGAAGATGCAAAAGTGATGAAGTTTAAAAAAAGTGAACAAGAAATGCTCACTTTAGTTCACGGACATATTTTATCTATGTCTATTATTTTCTTTTTAGTAGGCTTAATTCTAAGTGTTACAAGGCTTAGTAATAAGCTGAAAATGTTTTTAATGATAGAACCTTTTATCTCAGTTGTACTAACATTTGGCGGTATCTATTTACTCTGGAAAGGTATGCTCTGGACAAAATATATCATTATGTTTTCTGGTACTCTAATGACCTTTACTTTTGTCGCTTCTACATTAATAATTTTATATCAATTGTTTCAAAAAAAGAGCTAATCTTTAAGCGGAACAATATAATTGTAAATCTCATCTACAGACTTTAAACTCACCAAATCCGTTTTAGGGTTAATGAATGTTTGAGAAAAACGTCCGTTTAAAGCTACTTTAGATGTCACATAAATACTACAGTTTGTAACTTCTTTATTTGTGTATTTTTCTTTTAAGAATTGCGCATATTGCCAAATCATATCTGGCTGAAAACTCATTTGCTTTTTTTGAATTGTACTTAATGTCTGCGATGGATATTCTACCCAACGCTCATTAGTGTCATTATTAATAACGGTAAATTCTGTATAACCGTTTTTTTCCATAACCATAACGTGCCAAGAAAATCGAAAACCATTTTCAGTCCAAAACACATTATCAGTTAGCAGATGATGACGAAAAGGGAATAAGAATTGAAATGAAAAAAAGATAATTATCATGGGTATTACAAACCCTTTAGTTTTATAATTTTTGAATTGGATAACCTTTGAAGGTTGAAAATTAAATAGCTTATTATTAATGACTTGCCACTCTTGTTTAGTGATAAAAATTAAACTACCAAAAATCATTAACCATGGAAACATACCAATATTAAATAAGGCATAAGTTATCACATGAAAAAACACAACAAAAACGTATGCTATTGGTCTTGTCTTTTTTGTCCATAATAAAAATGGAATTATGAGATCATAGAGCATTCCGCTCCAACTAAATAGGTAAGGTGTAATATCATACTCAAAAAGCGAACCAAGGATTGGTAAATCTACACGTGCTTTAAGCCAAATTTTTAAAGGTTGAGCATTTAATAACCAATCGGAATTTAATTTTGCAATGCCGCCAAAAAAATACACGCAACATAGTTGTAGTTTTAATATAACAATTGTCCAATTTGGCACTGTGTTTAATTGTAGGTCAGATTTTATTCTAGAATCTAGAGAAAACCTTCTATGAGCTGGTACACATATTAAAAGAAAAGCAACCAACGATACAAAATAGTAATGATTTAAATACCAAGATTTCTCAATAAGCTCTAAATAAGTAAAGGACAAAAAGAATACTATTGTTGATATTCTATACAAAAAACCAAGACCTATAAACAAGGCAGAAAGTCCACAAACACTAACAATAAAATACATTATTGAAGTTTCAAATGGTGTTACCCAATTAAAATACTGATACGTGAAATGAAATAATGGAGTAGTGTAGCAGTCTTCAATCCAACCATTATACATAAATCTAAAAAGCGAAAAACACAAAAGTAACCCAAATGCTATTCTAAAAACAACAAGAGGAAAAATTGAAATTTCTTTAAGTAATGCTAATTTTAATTTTGAGTAGCTGAGTTTCAATTTTATCGGTTTATGGTTTCTATTTAACGGTATTACAAAATCCTAATCACCATCATTATCATTAAATGTAATTGTAGAGCCAATTGCATTTGCCATATCTACTTTTATGAGTACTAATAATTCCGTTACTGCAGTTTGTAAATCTGTAACGTTTTGGGTGCTATTAACAACTTCAATGATAAGCGGATTATTAATTGCATCTATTTTAGTATAACAATTAATGAAGTTATTGTTTATCTCTATAGCCAAACTTTCATAACCTAATTGAATTAAGTAATCATCAAAACCAATTCTAAAAGGTGTTTGAGCAAAATCTCCATTAAAACTGCGTTCTAAACTTTTTAAGTTAGCTTTAATAATTTCAAGAGATTTTTGACTTCTGTAAGCTTCAAGTTCATTAATATCTATTGCTCCTCCATTTGTATCTCCAAGAGCTTTACCTAATTTATAGATTTTGATTTCTTCGAGTAAAGCTACCATTTCATTTATAACTAAATTTTGACTTCCGTCTAACCCAACTTCTGTCGCACTAATAAACTCAGGATTGTAAGCAATCCAAAGTGCTTCTAGTTCTTGCGTTTTAGTTATTAAGTTTTGTGATAGACTGACTAAGTAATCTAATCGTCTTTCAAAATTGAAATCTGTTGTAAAGCTGTTTAATGTTGTTTCTGCATCTGTATTAAACAACAAATATTCTAATGCAGAAATCCCTTTTGCAGATCCACCTTTGCTTTCAATATAACTTTCGTTAATCACATCTGTTCCGTCAATAAAGTTATTAATAAATGTGATGTTTGTTGGCCAATAGTTTATTCGATAATAGATATAACTACTAGAAATAGGACCAACTCTATAAAGCTCTAATTGTTTCCAGACTAACACCATTTCTGTCCATTCATTTCTTATTGAAATTAAATTTACTAGTGTTGGTTGTTGTGCAAATTCTTCAGTAATTACATTTAGACGTATTGTTGCTTCAATAAGTTGCTCGTTTAATTTAGAAATTTCGTTATCATATATATTAGATAGTTGAGTTTCTTTGTAATATTCAGTTCTAAATTGTTTTTCGTTAATACCATTTGTATCACAGCTAATAGTAATAATAAAAAGTAAACTAATAATAAAGAATAGATAAGATGCTTTTTTTAATGTAAATGCCATTGCTATAAAGAGTTTATAAAATCTAATACCAGTTGTCTTTTTGTTGCTGATAAATTCATGAAGTTATTTTTAGCCTCTGCAGCTTCACCATCGTGCCATAAAATAGCTTCTTCTATGTTTCTTGCACGACCGTCGTGCAGTAAGTTGGTATGGTTATTTACAGTTTCTATAAGTCCAATTCCCCAAAGTGGTTGTGTTCGCCATTCTTGTCCATTAGCATTAAAATCTGGTCTATTATCAGCTAATCCTTCTCCCATATCATGCAAAAGTAAATCTGTATATGGTCGTATAGTTTGATTCTCTAATGCTTCAATTGTATGATTACCTGTTACTATTTTTGGTTTGTGACAAGCTGTGCAATTAGCAGAATTAAACAGTTCTTTTCCTTCTAATACATTTTGTTCGTCATAATCTCTACGACCAGGAACATTAAGTACACTTGAGTATGTTGTAACTCTATTAAGATTTAAGTCTATAATTTCTGGAGTGCCACCAGTAATAAAATCATTGCAATCAACTCCAGTTGGACAGTTCTCATCTGGAAATAAAGATGATGTAATACCTAAATCACCAGAAAAAGCTCCAGCCACTTGTTGTTTTATAGTAGGTGTATTTGCTTTCCAGCCAAAACGACCAATAGTTAAAGATTGCGTTTGCACATTCCATGCGTAGTTAGGTTTACCCGAAATTCCATCGTTATCACTATCAAATTCATCAGAGAAGCCGATTAGTGTAGATTCCGGAATTGCTTCAAGTAGACCAAGACCAATCATTTGATTTCCTACACGAGGTGAAATCTGAACATTTGAAGCCATTTCACCATAGGCTAGATTTGCAAAACTATAGGTAGGTTTTTGTAAAGTAACTGTATTTCCATCGGGATATTCAACTACAATGTTTGTGTATGTGATTTCAAAATTAGCTTCTGCAGACGTATTTAATATGGCATTATCTTGTAATTGACCTCCATAAATAGGCTCAGGTAGATTAGATCCATTTGCTGTTGTTCCAGGAATACTTAGGCGTAATAGCATACCATGATTTGTATCTCCATTAAAAAGAGGTGCTCTTCCACGACCATCTTTAAAATGGCAACCAGAACATGCGCGAGCATTAAAAAATGGACCTAAACCATCTCTTGCTGTTGTTGATGCTGGAGCGGTCACCCAATTTTGCCTAAACAAAGAATTACCAATGCCAAAATCTGCATCTAAGCTTTGATCTAAGTTTGCAGCTTTAAAACCAAATGCTTCAGGAGATGTATTAAAAACTGTTGTCTCACCACCAGAATATGCCTCACCTTCTTCTGCTATTAATGGAGTATAATTATCATCATCTGTTTGGCAACTATAAGCTAACAGAAATAAAACGATAAGTAAAGAGAACTGTCTCTTTTTTGGTTGCATAAGCCTATGTGGTTTAGTTTAGAAGTTTAATGCAAATAGAATTTTTTATTATCTATTTGTCTATTGATATTGAACAAAAAAAGTCAGAGAATCAATATTTGAAATTCTGACTTTTGTTGTTTTTTAGTATTAAAGATTTATTGTGATTCCTAGAGCAGCAGCTCCTAAAACAAGTTCATCACTAAAATCTTTTAATGCTTGTATCGCAGTTGCGACTTGGGCAGTTTCTCCAGAATTAGTAATTGCATAATCAAAAGGAATAGCCGTAGCATTTACTTCACTTTCTGCAATAGTTAATAAAGCAGTAATACTTGCTCCAAGTGTAGCGTCAGCTTCTGTTATTAAATCTTCAAGTGAAGCTCCATTAATAGAACTATAGCTACCTCTATACACATTAGCAACACCATCTAAATTTAAACGAATATCTCTGTGTGTATTATCACTAAAACAAGAGTGCTCGTCTTCTTGGTCATTTAAATTCAAAGCAACTTCCATACGTTCAACTGCTAATTCAGAACCAGCAAGTTCAGCAATACCTAGCATGTTTTTTAATGCTTCATCTTCATTTAAAACTAAAAATGTAGATCTATATGTACCATTAGTATCCCATTCTTCTATTACTATTTGTAAATGATCAGTAATTAAATCTGCACAAACAGTAAGATAATCTCTTCTTCTATCTTGGTTAGAAGCAGTTCCTCCATCAACATAATCTGTATATGGTCTTTGTCCTGCTAATTGGTTAGAAGGGTCTGTATAATCTTGTCCCCAAAGTAAAAATTCTATAGCGTGGTAACCGATGGCAACATTTGCTTCAGAATTGTTTGCACCATTAAGTCCAGTAAGGTTAGCTTTAGTAATTGCTTCTACTGTATTATTAATTATGCCAGAAGTTGTATTTCCATCTACATAATCAATAAATACTTCATCTAAAGGCCAAGAGTTTAACCAACCTTCAACATCTTCTGTTGTACCTGTATCAATAGGACCATTAGCAAAACGATAAGCTTCTGTAGGACCATAGCTTTCTCTAGCAGTTTTCCATGCGTCTTTTGCTGCTGTAAAGTTTGCATCATTAGGTGAAGATACAAATGTATTTATTGAAGTTTCCAATGCTTGTGCATCAGTTAATGCAGCTTGGTAACTTGTTAAAACAATAGCTGCGTAATTAGAAATAACATCAGATTTTTGTGTTAAATTATTTGATGAACTAGAATCATCATCACTTCCACAAGAGAATGAAAGGAGTGCGAAAATTGATAAAATTGTTAAGCTTTTAAAATTTAAATTCATATTATATTTATTTAGACTGTTTAAAAATAAGGTGCGAATATATTTTCATTTTTAATAAACCGCAAGACTATTTAGAATTATTTTAAATAAATTTTTAAAATAGTTTTTGATTTATATTCTTGCATATATAGGAATGATGAAATGATATTTAAAGCCGTCAAAGTTTAATAACATTCAAAGTAAATTTTAGTTGTATATTTGCACGCAATTATATCTCAATTGCAATGACAGCACACGAAAACAAAATCTTAGGTGAAGGACTCACTTACGATGACGTCCTATTAGTTCCAGCATTTTCAGAAGTTCTTCCACGCGAAGTCAACATTAAAACAAAATTTACTAGAAACATTACGATTAACATTCCTGTGGTTTCGGCTGCTATGGATACGGTTACTGAAAGTAAAATGGCAATTGCCATGGCGCAAGAAGGTGGTATTGGTGTGTTACACAAGAACATGACAATTGTAGAGCAAGCCAGAAAAGTACGTAAAGTAAAACGTGCTGAGAGCGGAATGATTTTAGATCCTGTAACGTTACCAATGGATGCCGTTGTTGCTGATGCTAAAAATGCTATGCGAGAATATAGTATTGGAGGAATTCCTATCGTAGATGCAAATGGCAAGCTAAAAGGGATAGTTACAAATAGAGATTTACGTTTTGAACATCAAAACGATAGAGCAATAATTGAGGTAATGACAAGTGAAAACTTGGTAACAGCTGCTGTTGGAACTTCTCTTAAAGATGCTGAAAAAATTCTTCAGGAAAATAAAATTGAAAAATTACTCATTGTAGATGATAACTATAAATTAGCTGGCTTAATTACCTTTAGAGATATTACTAAAGTCACTCAAAAACCAAATGCTAACAAGGATACATACGGAAGATTAAGAGTTGCTGCTGCTATTGGAGTTACAGGAGATGCAGTTGATAGAGCAGAAGCTTTAGTAAAAGCTGGTGTAGATGCAGTGGTTATTGATACAGCTCATGGTCATACAGTTGGTGTAGTCACAATATTAAAAGCAATAAAACAACAGTTTCCAAAATTAGATATAATTGTAGGAAATATAGCAACAGGTGAAGCTGCTAAATATTTAGTAGAAGCTGGTGCAGATGCGGTAAAAGTTGGTATTGGTCCAGGTTCTATCTGTACAACAAGAGTTGTTGCAGGAGTTGGGTTTCCACAATTTTCTGCAGTGTTAGAAGTCGCTGCTGCCATAAAAGGGAGTGGAGTTCCTGTAATTGCTGATGGTGGAATTCGTTATACTGGAGATATTCCTAAAGCGATTGCAGCTGGTGCAGATACAGTAATGTTGGGATCTCTATTAGCAGGAACAAAAGAAAGTCCTGGTACGACTATTATTTACGAAGGAAGAAAATTCAAATCCTACAGAGGAATGGGGTCTGTTGAAGCCATGAATCAAGGAAGTAAAGATCGTTATTTCCAAGATGTAGAAGACGATATTAAAAAATTAGTTCCAGAAGGTATTGTTGGTCGTGTGCCATATAAAGGAGAATTGTTTGAAAGCATACATCAGTTTGTTGGAGGTTTAAGAGCAGGAATGGGGTATTGTGGTGCAAAAGACATATCGACTTTAAAAGAAACAGGACGTTTTGTTAAGATTACAGCTAGTGGTATTAACGAAAGTCACCCACACGATGTAACCATTACTAATGAATCTCCTAATTATTCTCGTTAATTAAATTCCTATGGAAGTAGGAATCTTATGAAATAACTAAAAACAGCATCTTTTTGATGCTGTTTTTTTTATAGATTTTTTGAATTTCGTTTACCGTATTTGTGTATAAGTAGTAGCGAGTATTAGGACACTATTTTTTAGAAAGTAATTTGCGAAATAAAATGAATAGCAATTTGAGTTTTAACTCAAATCGCTATTACTTATTCATTGTTAACTGTAGTTATATTTATATCAATAGATGTTGTTACAAATATTTAATGTTTAACAAATTTAAATGTACTATATGATTCTATGTTTAAAAAATAAGTTCCTCTAATCAAGTTTTGAATATTAATACTATTTTCATTCTTAGTTTTCCCTTCCATAACTATTTTCCCATTTATATCAACAACTATAAATTCAGATTCTTCTATGATTCCTCCGATTTGAATAAAGTCGGATGCTGGATTTGGATAAACCTTAATTTTTTGCGTAGGTCCTTCTATATCAACTATACTCAAATCCTCATCTCTAGCTTGAATATTATCAATATCTAAAATAGCATCGATAGGGTCTCCTTCCCAACTTGGTGTATCATTGTGAATAATACGTAGCTCAGTTATCCTATTAAAAGTGCCACTGTATGAGTTATTATGTCCAAGTTTTGATAATGAATTCTCATCAATTGGAAATGCAATTGTTTGCCATCCTTGACCAGGAATAACGGCAATTGGATTTATGGAACTCCAACGTGGATCATTACTCCAATTATCATTTTCAAATGCTAACCTTAATATGATTACGTTTGAACCAGAATTTCTAACATCCATAGAAATATAAGTGACTCCAGCATCGACATAATCACCTAACCATTGTGCATTATTAAATGTTACCAGTTTAGAGTTGGATCCAGTACTACCATTAGACTGAACTCTTAAAAAATTATCATCAACTCCATTTGGACCATCAGTAACAATATTTTGATTATGTAATGAAGAATTATCACCTTTAGTCCAATTCTCAGCAGTAAATCCTTCAAAATCATCTATTAGATTTAAGGATATTTTAGGTTCTCCTAGATCAGCTAAACCCATATCGTTATTCCTTGCTTGAATATTATCAATATCTAAAATGGCATTGATAGGATCTCCTTCCCAACTTGGTGCATCATTATGAATAATACGTACCTCTGTTATATCATCAAAATCATTATTATACGAATTATTATGACCAAGTCTTGTTAATGATTCCTCATCAATTGGAAATACAATTGTTTGCCATCCTTGACCAGGAATAACGGCAATTGAATTAGTAGAACTCCATTGTGGATCATTACTCCAATTGTCATTTTCAAATGCTAACCTCAAAGAGATCATGTTTGAACCAGAATTTCTAACATCCATAGAAATATAAGTGACTCCAGCATCGATATAATCACCTAGCCATTGAGCATTATTAAATGTTACCAATTTAGAGTTGGATCCAGTACCACCATTAGACTGAACTCTTAAAAAATTATCATCAACTCCATTAGGACCATCAGTAACAACATTTTGATTATGTAACGAAGAATTATCACCTTTAGTCCAATTCTCAGTAGTAAATCCTTCAAAATCATCTATTAGATTTAAGGATATTTTAGGTTCTCCTGAATCAGCTAAACCCATATCGGTATTCCTTGCCTGAATATTATCAATATCTAAAATGGCATCAATAGAATCTCCTTCCCAACTTGGTGCATCATTGTGAATGATGCGCATCTCAGTCATATTATCAAAATCATTATTGTACGAATTATTATGACCAAGTCTTGTTAATGACTCCTCGTCAATAGGAAATACAATTGTTTGCCATCCTTGACCAGGAATAACGGCAATTGAATTAGTAGAACTCCATTGTGGATCATTACTCCAATTGTCATTTTCAAATGCTAACCTCAATGAGATCATATTTGAACCAGAATTTCTAACATCCATAGAAATATAGGTGACTCCAGAACCAACATAATCACCTTGCCATTGAGAATTATTAAATGTCACTAATTTAGAGTCTGATCCTGTCCCACCATTAGATTGAACTCTTAAAAAATTATCATCAACTCCATTAGGTCCATCAGTAGGAATATTTTGGTTAGGTAACGAAGAATTATTGCCTTTTGTCCAATTCTCAGTAGTGAATCCTTCAAAATCATCTATATGATTTAATGATATCTGAGAAGACGCTATTTGAGTTAAAAGTAAAAGGCAAAAGAATGTAGTTATTTTCATTTTTAATAGTTTTTTAATTGTTGATTGTATATGGTTTTAAATTACAACTAATAGCTCGTGGATATAAAAGAGTTTCAATGTTTTTATATTCAATGTTAAACGAAGTTAGTTGAAAAAAATTAGAAAGACAAGTTGTATGTTTTTAACAAATACAAATAAAACTTCATACTCAAGCTTAATAAAAAATTGCCTTTTCCAGAAGAGAAATTCATATTATGTTAACTTTGGTTACATGGAGTCGTAAAAAGATAAGTGCTACCAATACCAACTGTAGCTCCAGCCAAAACATCCCAGATATTGTGCCAGCCATCTGGTCCTTCCATTCTGCTAACTCTAACAATACCAGCTAGCATACAGCCCCATTTTCCGTATTGCCAACCGTAGCGACGTTGTATAAATGAGGCTCTAGAGAATGCTGAAGTAGTGTGGGCAGACGGAAAAGCATTAAACAGATGTCTTTCTTCGGGACGTTGTTTATGTATTATTTTTTTAAGGGAATGAGTAATAATAAATCCTGTACTATATGACAATGCAAATTGTTTAGTGCCTTGCCAATCTCCTTTAATTATTGTTAATCCTGCTACTACAGGTAATGCTATTTGCAGCACATCTCCAGTATCTTCTGAAACAAATTCCCATTTTTCATGCGTCCCAATATCGTCTGGTTCTAAGGTTTGTGAAAAAGAAAAGTAAGTGATTGTAAGGCAACTCAATAAGCAGAGTACTTGTTTTAATGATGTTGGTATTTTATAGTATAGATAGTTAGTAATTCTATAACTCATAAAAGATAGGACTTATTATCTGTTTTAGGTAACTAACTAAATTGAAGCAATTTGTCTTTTATTTATTTTCTGATTGTTTTTTTCTTTTTTGATATTCTTGAATTCTTTCCCAGCCTTTCGGGCTTATAGATTTCCAATAAATTTTATAAAAATCTTCACGATTTATTCTATTTTTTTTAAAGAATTTATCGAAGTAATTTCTAAGGTTATCTTTTTCATTAGAGGAAGAGGATAGTAAATCATTTTGTTGACTATCAAATATCATTATTGATGCAAATTGCTTCCTTTCATTTCCATTAGCTACAATGTCATAGGTATTTCCATCTGAGAATAGATCTATTTTTTCCCACTTAATTAGAGGTTGTTTTACATTATTTGGATAGATCTCTTTGTCCCATTTTCCAAATTTATTAAACATACCTTTAATAGTATAAAAGGGAGATACACAATAGAATCTCATTTCATTAAATATAATAGTATCCTTATTTAGTATTGTTTTATAGGTTTTGTTTAAAATTACTTTATGAGTTTTATATAAATTTTGGCATTTATCCTGTTTTAATTTATCCTGAGAAGACACACAGCTAATTATAATAAGTAATGTAATTATAAATAGACTTTGTTTTATAACTAACCTTGGCATAAAGAATTTGATTTTAGATAAAGTTAGTTAACAAATATTAAAGGAACAACCTTAAATCGTATCTTCGTTAAAGATTTTTCACTACTTAATGACCAAATACGATTATATCATTTTAGGAGCAGGAGCCTCAGGTTTAATGCTAGCATGCAGAATGTCGCAAGATACATTCTTTGATGATAAATCAGTTTTAATTATAGATAAAGTAAAAGACAAGGGCAACGACAGAACTTGGTGCTTTTGGGAACACGGAGAAGGTGAGTGGGATCATTTATTAACCAAGACTTGGCCAAAAATTTTCTTTGGAAGTGATTCGTATTCTAACACTATAAATATTACCCCTTATAATTATAAAATGATACGAAGTGAAGCGTTCTACAAATCACTTTGGAAACAAATAAATTCAAAATCGAATTTCAAGTTTGTTGAAGATATGGTTGACAACTTCACAGAATTAAAAAATGGTGTACAAGTCATCACCAAAAAAGGGAATTATTTGTGCTCAAAACTCTTTAATAGTTTGTCAAATTCTGTGGTTTGTGAAACTCAAAAAAAGTATCCAATTTTACAACAGCATTTTGTGGGTTGGTTTGTAAAAACTAAGGAGGATACATTTGATGATTCAGTCGCAACTTTCATGGATTTTACAGTTGATCAAAATGAAAACACGCGTTTTATGTATGTGTTGCCTGTAGATAAAAAAACAGCTTTATTTGAATACACATTATTTTCAAAAAAAATACTGCAAGGCATTGATTACGAAATAGCTATTAAGGATTACTTAAACAGTAAGGGTATACTAGATTTTGAAATCATTGAAAAAGAAAAAGGGTCAATACCTATGACTTCTTTTAAGTTTTCAAAGTTAAACTCGAAGCATATTTTAAATATAGGCACAGCAGGAGGGTGGACAAAGGCAAGTACTGGTTACACCTTTAGAAATACTTCTAAAAAGACAAAAGAGCTCACTAGTTTTTTGAAGAGAGAAACCGATTTGTCTAAGTTTCATAAGAAGACTAAATACTGGTTTTATGATCTTATATTTTTAGATGTCTTAGCCAATCACAATGAAGAAGGTGCAGCATTGTTTTCTTCAATGTTTAGAAAAGCAAAAACCGAAACCATTTTTAAGTTTTTAGATGAAGAATCTACTTTGTTTGAAGATTTAAAGATTATTTTGTCTGTGCCACCTAAACGATTTATTCAGGCGTTTTTTAAGCGTATTTTTTAGCTTTCAGAATACACCTGTCCACGATGAGGCTTCAATGCATCTCTAATGGGTTTCATATCAGATTCGTTAACAACCAAATATGCTAAACTGTGCATGTCATTTAAAGTTTCAATACCAGTTATTGATATAGATAGCTTATTTATGCTAATGTATTCTTTTAAATGTATTAGATGGTGTTCTGCGGTTTTTTGACTGACTGGTCCTCTAAAATCCCAAATCAATTTTAGTTTACGCATTTGCGACAGAAATTCTTTGTTCTACAAAGTTCTTAAAGTTGGTCATGTATGTTTTTGTTTGTTTTTTAAAAGATCTAGGCATTAAAAACAACATAGCATTCATCATAAAATTTGTAGGTTCAAATTTATTTTCAGCAATCCATTTAGTGTAACCATCTGTAGTACTTTCAAAATAGTTTTGTTGAATATTGCGAATGCCTTTTGTATTATATGTGGCATGCAATTCGTTGGGAAAATTTTGCTTGGTAATGGTTTCTACTAATTCCATTTTACGTTTCCCAAAATCATAAATCAACTTCATTCTGGCTCCAAATTCACCAGGAGTTCCAGAGATATGTTCTGTACTGACTAAGCCCTTTTGCCAATGCTTCATGTTCTCAGAAGAATCCATTTTCCGAATCACTTCTTCTATTGGCTTTTTAATAAGGATTTCAGTTGTATATTTCATTAAATGAGGGAATTTTTATAAAAGTATAAAACTCTCTTGCAATACTTGAAATTTATCGACGTTAGTACGTTTTTAATTGTTCAAATAATCATAAGATTTGATCTAGTGTAACTTTGGTATGATTTTTACTACATAACTGACATTAAGTATCTAAATATTGAAAAGTATTCAGCTTGTAAAATAAGGGATTTATGTTATTTTTGCTGTGCTTCAAAAAAGTGAATAATTATAAGTATTACAATATAAAGAAAGATAGATTATGAGTATTAAATTTAAATGTTTGTTAGTAGTGCTATTTGCACTTAATTTTTCTTTTTCTCAAGACAAGGATCAGGTACTTCTAAAAGTGGATGGATCTCCAGTGATGTCTTCAGAATTTCTAAGAGTTTATAACAAAAACTTGGATTTGGTTAAGGATGAAAGTCAGAAAGACATCGACGGCTATTTAAAGTTGTTTACAGAATATCAATTAAAGCTCAAAGAAGCACGACGCTTAAAGCTAGACGAAGATAAAAAGTACCAACGCGAGTTTTTGAATTATAAAAAACAGTTGACTAAGAATTATCTATCAGAGAATAAAGTAACTGATGCCTTAGTAAAAGAGGCTTACGAGCGTAGTAATATGGATATCAGTGCGTCGCATATTTTAGTGCGTTTAGATGAATCTGCAACTGATACTTTAACTGCATATAATGAAGTTTTGGCTTTACGAGAACGTGTTTTAAAAGAAGGTTTTGATACTGTAAAAGCAAAAATGCACAATGGAAACACAATCTTTCTAGAAGATTTAGGCTATTTCTCTGCCTTTAAAATGGTCTATGATTTTGAAACTGCAGCATACAACACACCAGAGGGAGAGTTGTCAATGCCATTTAGAACGCAATTTGGTTACCATGTTGTTAACATAAAGGAGAAGCGAGCATCTAGGGGAACGATAACTGCGGCTCATATTATGGTCAATTTTAAACAAACAGATTCGCTTTTAAATCCTGAGCAACGTATTAATGATATTTATAAAAAACTGAATCAAGGAGAGAGTTTTGAATCTTTAGCAAAACAATTTTCTGATGATAAAAGCTCGGCTAAAAATGGTGGAAAATTATCACCTTTTAAAAGTGGGCAGTTAAGTTCTACAATTTTTGAAGATACAGCATTCGGATTAAAAAGTAATGGGGAGGTTAGTGTACCTTTTAAAAGCGAGTATGGTTGGCACATCGTTAAGCGTATTGGGCTTAAGCCAATTCAAGAATTCAAGGATTTAAAAGCATCTTTAGAAGCAAGAGTACAGCGAGATTCAAGATCTAAGTTAATTAATACTGCGATGGTAAAGGAGCTTAAAAAGCGTTATCAAATTTCATATAATCCAGAAGCTAAAGCGTATTTTCAATCGTTAATTACTAATGAGTTTTTTGCACGTTCTTGGAGATTGCCAGAAGATTTTGAAGAAGATAAAACGGTATTTACAATAAATAATAGACCATTTACGTACAATGAATTTGGTCGCCATTTAATGGCAGCGCAACGTGTGTATAGTGGGAAAAATAAACCAGCTTTAATAGTTATAAATAAAGAATTTAATACGTTTTTTGAAAAATCTATCCTTCAATTTAGAGAAGATAATTTAGAATTAGAAAACAAGGATTTTGCTCATATTATTAAAGAATACAGAGATGGACTTCTATTATTCGACTTAATGGAAAAAGAAGTTTGGAACAAAGCATCAAAAGATACTGTTGGATTAGATGCTTATTACAATAAGTACAAATCGAAGTATCAGTGGGAAGATAGAGTTGAAGTTGTAATGGCATCTTCTGCTGACAAAGCGAATATGAAGACGATTCTTAAAATGATGAAAAAAGGAAAGTCTGAGGAAGAGATTACTGAAGCTTTAAATACAGAAGATAAACAGAACGTTATATTCACTAAAGGAATATTTAATACTAATGACAGTAAATTGCCTACTAATTTCGAAATGAAGGAAGGTGTTTCTAAAGCATACAAGCACAATGAAGCGTTTCATGTTATAGATGTGAAAGCTATTTTACCAGCCGGAAACAAAACTTTAGAAGAAGCAAAAGGTAACGTAATTAATGATTACCAAACAGAACTAGAAGCCAATTGGATTAATGGTCTTCATAAGCGTTTTAAAGTTGAAGTTGACAAAGACGCTCTAAAAGCTATTAAAGCTAAAATCGGAAACTAATAATTAGTCTTGAAACAAACTCTATACATACTTATTCTTTGTTTGCTTTGCACAAACTGTGATTTCTTTAAGAAGACAGACAATCGCAAACCTATTGCTAGAGTAAATGATTCGTATTTGTACAAGGAGGATGTTGAAGATGTTGTGCCAGAAGGAGCTAGTAAAGAGGACAGTATACTCATGGTTAATGCTTATGTTAATCGTTGGGCAAGACAGCTACTTTTAATGGATGGCGCTTTAGTAAATCTTTCTGAAGATAAGCAAAACGAATTTTCAAAACTTGTTGATCAGTATAAGAGTGATCTTTATACTAAAGCGTATTTAGAAGGTTTAGTAAAGAAAAATATTGACACTATAGTTAAAGCTGATGAGGCTAAAATATTCTATGAAGCTAATAAAGAATCATTTAAACTAAATGATGATTTGCTGCAGTTTAGATATGTGAGTTTACCGCTCAATCCTATTGATTTAGATACTATTAAGGTGAGATTTAAGCGTTTTGAAACTAAGGATAAAAATTATTTAGATTCTATTTCTGTTCAGTTTAAATCCTATTCATTAAATGATTCCATTTGGATTAAATATAGTCAAGTGGCTGAAAAAATTTCAGTAGTAAGTTTTGAAAACAAAAATCAACTGTTAAAAAAAACTAATTTCTTACAACTCAAAGATTCATTAAACCTATATTTGATGCAAGTTAATGACGTGCGTTTGCAAAATGATTATGCGCCTTTAGAATACGTCAATACATCAATAGAACAAATTGTTATAAACAAGAGAAAATTAGAGCTCATCAAGCAACTCAAAAATGATATTACAAAAGATGCCATTAAGAACAATCAATTCCAAATTTATAATTAGAGCAATACTTTTATGTTGCTTTATTTCATTCAATTTTTCTAATGCACAAGAAATTATTGAAGATGAAAAACCACAAGTAGAGAAACCAAAAGACAGTGTTGTAAATAAGTCTCGTATTAAGGCTGATGGAGTGGCTGCTGTAGTTGGTGAATTTATCATTCTTGAATCTGATTTAGATAGAGAGATAGCACAATTAAAAGCACAAGGAGCAGATTTAGAAGGAATTACGCGTTGCGAACTTTTTGGTAGTTTGTTAGAGGGAAAACTATATGCGCATCAAGCGATTCAAGATAGTGTTATTGTTAACGAGTTATATATACAATCATTAGTTGATCAGCAGATTCAAGGGATTTTAGCACAGACCAAAGGAGATATGGCTGGTATGTTAAAGTTCTATAAGAAAGATTCTGAGGCAGCTCTTAGAGATGAGATGTACGAGATTAATAAGAATGGCTATTTGGCTAGAGAAATGCAGAAGAAAGTTACGGATGAGATTGAAGTAACTCCAGAAGAAGTAAGACAATTTTTTAATGATATTCCCAAAGAAGAACGTCCAACCTTTGGTACAGAATTAAAATTAGCGGAAATCGTAGTAATACCAGACGTAACAGAAGAGGCTAAACAAGCCGTTATAGATAAATTAAATGGCTTTAAGAAAGATGTAGAAGAGAATGGGTCTAGTTTTACAACCAAAGTATTGTTCTATACTGATGATACTGCTTCTAAATCTACTGGTGGAAAATATACGTTAAATAGAAAGCAACCAAGAATGGTTAAAGAGTTTAGAGACGTTGCATTTTCTTTACAAGAAGGTGAAATATCTGCACCTTTTGAATCTGATTTTGGTTTTCATATTATTTTATTAGAAAAAATTAGAGGACAAGAATATGATGTTAGGCATATTCTATTGCGACCAGAACTAACTCCAGATGCTATCCAAGAAGCGAAAGATGAAGTTGATGAAGTCAGAGCAAAACTTGTAGATGGTACTTTAACTTTTGCTGAAGCGGCAAGAGAATTTAGTGACCAAAAAGAAACAAAATACGAAGGAGGTCAAATGACGAATCCTACAACACAAGATTTTAATTTTGAATTAACTAGAATGGATCCTGAGTTGTATTCTCAAATTCAAGAGTTAAAAGATGGTGAAATAAGTGAGGTGTTGCAAGATGAAGATCGTGTAAATAGAATAAAATTTAAGATTTTAACCGTTACAGATAGAATAGATGATCATGAAGCAGAATTTGCTAGAGATTATTTAAAAATTAAAGATTTAGCATTACAAGACAAGCAAATTAAGGCTATTGAAAAATGGCAAAGAGCAACTATTGTAGAAACTTACATTAAGATTAATGGTGAGTATAGAGATTGCGATTTTGAAAGTAACTGGTTAAAAAATCAATAGGATATGTCTGATGTTGCTATAATTGAAAATTTTGTAAAGAAATATGCTGCACTTAAGCAAGAGGTTGCTAAAGTTATTATTGGGCAAGACGATGTAGTCAATCAGATTTTAATATCCATTTTCTCTGGTGGTCATTCACTTTTAATTGGCGTTCCTGGTTTAGCAAAAACCTTAATGGTAAATACTATTGCTCAAGCTTTAGGATTAGACTTTAAACGTATTCAATTTACACCAGATTTAATGCCGAGTGATATTTTAGGGAGTGAAATCTTGGATGAAAACCGTCAATTTAAATTTATCAAAGGCCCAATATTTGCTAATATTATTTTGGCAGATGAGATTAATAGGACTCCTCCAAAAACGCAAGCCGCTTTATTAGAAGCAATGCAAGAAAGATCTGTCACAGTTGCTGGTCATCAGTACAAATTAAGTTTGCCTTATTTTGTTTTGGCAACCCAAAATCCAATTGAGCAAGAAGGAACTTATCCTTTACCAGAAGCACAATTAGACCGTTTTATGTTTGCTATAAATTTAGAATATCCATCTTTTCAAGAAGAAGTAGATGTTGTAAAGGCGACTACTACTGATAATAAGCCAAGCGTAAATGCATTATTCTCAGCACAAGAGATTATAGATTTTCAGAATGTGATTCGTCGTATTCCAGTAGCTGATAATGTAGTTGAGTATGCGGTTTCTTTGGTTAGTAAAACTAGACCAAAAGCAGATACTGCCGCAGATATTGTAAGAGAATTTGTGGATTGGGGAGCAGGACCAAGAGCATCACAGAACTTAATTCTAGCAGCTAAAACACATGCTGCAACAAATGGTAAATTTTCACCAGATATTGAAAATATTCAAGCAGTTGCTACTGGAATTCTAAGGCACAGAATCATTAAAAATTACAAAGCTGAAGCTGAAGGTGTTACTGACGAGAAAATTATTGAAAGCTTATTTTAAAAGCATTTTAATATTTGCTTTTAAACGTTCGACGTCTTCTGGAATGAGAATATTATAAAATCCACGAATCCTTTGATTTTTATCTAATAAAGCGACATAACTGCTATGATAGAAATCTGTACCATCTTCATTAGGTCTAAAATTTGTCATAAACTGTTTGGCTTGTTGCCTAGTGTCTTCTTCTGTAGAGGTGACAAATAGCCATTTGTAGCTTGGTATTTCTGTAGCATCAGAGTATTTTTTTAATGCTTCGATAGTATCATTCTTTTGATCTATACTGTGGGAAACTAATAGAAAGCTTTCTTCCTCTAAAAATTCTTTAGCAACGTCTATAAATTCTGTTCGCATTGGTGGACAAATACTTGGGCAACGTGTAAAAAAGAAATTGGCAACTACAATTTTATTTTGAATAGTTTCCGTTGTAACCTGTTTACCATCTTGATTAATAAAATCAGAATAGGTTATGGAGTAAGTTTCTTTTTCACCTTTAGAATTAATGGTATAACTCAAAATGGGTAGGTCTTCAGTTTGTGATTGACAACTTATAAATAAAACAACTATAAAAAGTACTCGTAATCTCATCATTTCTGAGCATTATATGCTTTTAATTTCTCATCCATTTCTTTATCAAATAGAAATACAAACATACTTGCCATCATGTCTTGATTGACGTCAGAAGTATTGTTGGTTTTCAAAACAAGTTCATAATTATGATCTGGATAGAGCATCACACCTTCTTCACTTGAAAATGTAGATACACTTTTCAATCCTATTTTATCTGTATAGTTTTCTGCTTTAGAAGTAAAAAGTACAGAATCCATGGTTTTATCTTTCAATGTTAATGTTTCTGCATAAGGATGCAAATGTGTGGCTATATGATGCATTGTAGTGCTGTCCTTTAGTTGAAGTTGTTGTGTTATGTCATAACTGTATGTTTCTCGTCCTGGAAAAACGACCCAATGTCCAGATAGACTTTCTCCGTCTTTGTTTTTATAACTGTGATTTCCAGTTTCAACAGGTAAGCACATGTTAGGATTGTTCTCTGTTGGCCCTTGAAATGGATTATTAGCGTCGTAAGGCAGCATCACAAATACCGTTTTGCTTTGTAGAGATTTCATTTTTTTATCATTTGGTTGATAGCCTAATGTAACTTTATGTTTTACAGAAAATGGTTCTGATTTTATATTATGATTTAGGGCTTGTGTGGATAAAAATAAATTTTCATTTTCAAACACAGGAAAACCAAAACCTTTAGGAAATTTATAAGTTTCAATACCATTACTCATAGAAGTTAATCTAGGGTAGTGTTGTCCAATTCGCTCATTTAAATTCCAGCGCGAATAATGTTCGCCATCATAAAAATCAATGTTGGTATGGCAGACATAGTCATTTGAGAGTCGATCAACTTCATTAGTACTAATGGCTTTAGTTTCAAAAGATGTAATCCAAACCAAATCATCATTCTTTGGGTTGATTTGAAACGAACGCATCACTTTTGGTCCTTCCATCGATTTATAAACTTGGTCGACCACTAGCGTTGGTGTTATAAGTGATACAGAGTTGTTTTCTATCTTAATATTCCAAGTGTTATCTACTAATCCTAAGGTGTGATTAATACGTGTTTTAATAATCGCTTTATGTCTGCTTGAGAGATTTAAATAATAAATTCCACCAATGCTTATAGCAACTAATATCAATAAAACTGAATATTTTAGTACTTTAGACTTCACACAATAAAAATACTGTTTTTATGCAAGCTTATGGCGACAATCGTGTTTTTGGTTTAGATCTTCTAAGAGTTGTCGCGATACTACTTGTTGTTTTTTCTAGCGTCTATTTTATTGTTCCAGATATACAAGGAGCCATTTATCAATTAATGAGTGTTGCAGGCGTTGTAGGTGTTGAAATATTTTTAGTGCTAAGTGGTTTTTTAGTCGGAAAAACTTTTTATAAACTTTATTTAAAGGAAGATTTTAGTTTTAAAGCCATAAAGCATTTCTGGTTGAGACGATGGTTTCGAGTATTGCCTAATTATGTTTTGGCTTTAATTTTTAGTATTCTAGTCAATATATACATAGGTCATAACTTACCTAATGATCTCTGGAAATATTTTGTATTGCTTCAAAATTTTGTGTCAGATACATCTTCAGGATTTTTTTATGAATCTTGGAGTATAACAGTTGGAGAATTTACTGCTTTGCTTGGGCCATTGTTTTTATATTGTACACTATTTATAAAAACTAAAATTTCAAAATCAAGACTATTTCTTTTGATTACATTGTTAGTCATAGCTATATTTTTAATTTCAAAATGGTTGTATTCTTTAAACGATAATGCAAAAACTATGGAGGCTTGGAGTACGGGTTTAAAGACAGTAGTGATTTATAGAATCGATGCTGTTTATTATGGTGTTTTAGTAGGGTATATTTCAATAGTGAAACCAAGGTTTTGGAAACAATGTAAGTATTTTGCCTTAGTATTAAGTTTGCTATTATTTTATTGTGTGCATGTTGTAGTAAATCAAAGTTATTGGTTTATAGAAACACATCCTACATTTTGGAATGTATGGTATTTACCTTTAAATTCTATAGCCATTGTATTAATACTTCCTTTTTTGAGTCAATGGCATACTACTCCAAAAATGATGAGTCAATCTATTCGTTTTTTAAGTTCTATTGCGTATGCAGTATATGTAATTCATTATTCAATTGTTTTACGATTGATGATGAACAATATACCTTCAAGGAACTTGCCTAAATTTGATAGTATAATTTATATACTAGTTTACATATCAATCTTAGTGTTACTTGGATACTTTATAAATCGATACTTTGAAGAACCTTTAAGGACTATTAGAAATTCTTCAAAAACCAATCATTTTTTTAAATAGTTGAGGCTAGTTTTTTCACGGTTTTATAACGAACGGTTATATTCATATTTATTCTAAATAAGATATTTTGTTAAATTAATATTTAAACCTCTGTTTTACTGTTAATAATCTATTTTTTCATTAGAAAATTAGTCAAATCATGATTTATTTTCAAGGAATAAGCAATTTTGTTACATATTTTTAAATCCTCTTTAAAATTTGTAAATTTGTGTCGCTTAAAAAAGAATTTTCAACCTCTTAAATATACTTTATGGCTTTTGACATTGATATGATTAAAAAGGTTTATGCTAACATGACAGAGCGCGTAGATGCTGCTAGAGACATTGTTGGAAAACCGTTAACACTTTCAGAAAAAATATTATACTCTCATTTATGGGATGGTAAACCAAATAAAGCCTTTACAAGAGGTAAGGATTATGTGGATTTTGCTCCAGACCGTGTAGCTTGTCAAGATGCAACAGCGCAAATGGCATTATTGCAGTTTATGCAAGCAGGAAAACCTAAAGTGGCAGTTCCAACAACAGTGCATTGTGATCACTTAATTCAAGCAAAAGAAGGTGCAGCGACAGATTTAAAAAACGCTAATAGCACAAGTAGTGAAGTATTTAATTTCTTGGAATCCGTTTCTAATAAATACGGAATTGGTTTCTGGAAGCCTGGTGCTGGTATTATTCACCAAGTGGTATTAGAAAATTATGCATTTCCTGGAGGAATGATGATTGGTACAGATTCGCATACAGTAAATGCTGGTGGATTAGGAATGGTTGCTATTGGAGTAGGTGGAGCTGATGCTGTTGATGTAATGGCTGGAATGGCTTGGGAACTTAAATTTCCTAAATTAATAGGTGTTAGATTAACAGGAAAACTTTCTGGTTGGACTGCACCAAAAGATGTAATTTTAAAAGTAGCAGGAATTGTTTCAGCTAAAGGTGGAACAGGTGCTATTGTAGAATATTTTGGACCTGGAGCGACGTCTATGTCTTGTACAGGTAAAGGAACAATTTGTAATATGGGAGCTGAAATTGGAGCAACCACATCTACATTTGGTTATGATGATTCTATGGAACGTTATTTACGTGCTACAGATAGAGCCGATGTAGCTGATGAAGCAAATAAAATTAGACCATATTTAACAGCAGATGCAGAAGTGTATGCAAATCCAGAGCAATATTTTGATCAAGTTATTGATATTGATTTATCTGAGTTAGGTCCTTTATTAAATGGTCCTTTTACTCCAGATTTATCAACACCAGTTGGTAATGATATGTCTGAGAGAGCAAAAGAGAACGAATGGCCAGTTGCTGTAGAATGGGGATTAATTGGTTCTTGTACAAATTCTTCTTACGAAGATTTATCGAGAGCATCTTCTATCGCACAACAAGCTATAGATAAAGGTATTAAGATGAAAGCGGATTTAGGGATTAATCCTGGATCCGAACAAGTACGCTACACAGCAGAACGTGATGGTATTTTAGGAATTTTTGAAAACTTAGATGCTAAAATATTTACCAATGCTTGTGGTCCTTGTATTGGACAATGGGCAAGATATAGTGATCCTAAAAATGCACCTAAGAATAGTATAGTTCATTCATTTAATAGAAACTTTGCTAAACGTGCAGATGGTAATCCAAACACACATGCTTTTGTTGCTTCACCAGAAATTACAGCTGCAATAGCTATTGCTGGTCGTTTAGATTTTAATCCAATGACGGATAAGTTGATTAATGAGAATGGGGAAGAAGTGATGTTCGATGAACCAACAGGATGGGAATTACCTCCTAAAGGTTTTGATGTTAAAGACAACGGCTATTTAGCACCAGAAGAAGATGGTAGTGGAGTAGAAATTTCTGTGAATCCTACATCTGAACGTTTACAATTATTAGAACCATTTACACCTCTTGGTGATTCTATCTCAGGAGCGAAATTGTTAATTAAAGCGTTCGGAAAATGTACAACAGATCATATTTCTATGGCTGGTCCTTGGTTACGTTTTAGAGGGCATTTAGATAATATTGCAAACAACACATTGATTGGTGCTGTAAATGCATTTGGTAAGAAAACAAACTTTGTTAAAAACCAATTGACAGGTGAATTTGGCGGAGTGCCAGATACTGCTAGAGCTTATAAAGCTGCAGGAGTAAAATCTATTGTAGTTGGTGATCATAATTATGGTGAAGGATCTTCTAGAGAGCATGCTGCGATGCAACCAAGACAATTGGGTGTTGCTGCTGTAATTGTAAAGTCGTTTGCTCGTATTCATGAAACAAACCTTAAAAAACAAGGGATGTTAGGTTTAACTTTTGCTAATGAAGCCGATTACGATTTAATACAAGAGGATGATACATTTAACTTCTTAGATTTAAATGAGTTTGCACCTGGTAAGCAATTAAATATTGAACTTGTACATGCAGATGGATCTAAGGATACAATTGCTGTAAACCATACATATAACGATTCTCAAATAGAATGGTATAATGAAGGTTCTGCACTTAATTTAATTAAGAAAGAGAACGCATAATATTATTGATGATAGTTTTTTAGAGACTCCTAGTTTTTACTAGGAGTTTTTTTATGACATTATTTGAAAGGTTTTATATTATTTTTCGACTTTATATTCAACTCAATTAAATCTATTAAAAACTATGAATTCCATCTGGGTTTTTGAAGACGTCAACTTGTTTAGTTTATTGTGCCCTCACAAATTCAAAAAATACAAGGCTTGTCACAGTTTTGATGCATACAAAAAAAGCGATTACATCTATTTTGAAGCAGATGCTGCAAACAAAGTATATCTTATAGAAAAGGGTAAGGTAAAGATTGGTTATTATAATGAAGATGGCTCAGAAATAGTGAAATCCATTCTAAGTAAAGGCGATTTATTTGGTGAAAAGGCTATTTTAGGAGAAGAGAAGCGTGGTGAATTTGCGCAATCTATAGATAATAGTACATCTATTTGTCCGGTTAGTGTAGATACCATGCACGAACTTATGAGAGATAACAAAACCTTTGGCTTAAGGATTTATAAGTTTATTGGATTTAAGTTTAAGAAATTAGAACGACGCCTTCAGTTGTTGTTATTTAAAGATTCAAAAACACGATTGTTAGAATTTCTTGAAGAGCTATGTTCAGATTATGGTTATGACTGTGATAAAACAGGGGATAATATTATAAATCATCCTTATACTCAAAAAGATATTGCATCTTTAATAGGTATATCTAGACCAACCTTAAATATTCTATTGAACGAGTTAAAAGAAGAAAATATTATAGATTTTAATCGCAAACAAATTAGAATTTATAAAACATCCGCTTAATTTTATAATTAATGAAAGGCAAAATTACCACACGCAATATTGTATTTTTAATTCTTATTGCAGTATTTATTATTCCACAGACAAGACAAGCAATTCAAGTTGTATTACAT
>NZ_JADGDZ010000131.1 GCF_016744625.1 Winogradskyella sp. | reverse complement strand
AAGATTCATTTTATTCTAAATTAATATTTTGATTTATATCAAAATAATGATTAATAGATCTCTTTAACTTTGAAATAGAATTTCGTTTTAACTCTCAAAATTCATATTCTAAACTATAAAACATGAAAACAATTATTCTTCTATACATCTCTTTATTTATCTTTTCATGTTCAAAAGACAATGAAAGGCATACGCCTATATCTAATGTATATAATTTAGAACATGAAGGATTACCTAATCCTTATATTCCGGATGATAACCTTTTAACAATTCAAGGTGTAGAATTAGGTAGAAAGCTTTTTTATGAAAACATGCTTAGTAAAGATGAATCTATTTCTTGTGCCACTTGTCATGTTCAAGCAAATGCATTTTCTGACATTAATCAGTTTTCTATAGGAGTAAGAGAATTACCAGGAACAAGACAATCTATGGCGATTTTTAATATGGCTTGGAATGATAATGATTTCTTTTGGGATGGCAGAGCACATACATTAAGAGATCAGGTTTTAATGCCTATTCAAGATATTTTAGAAATGGATGAAACCCTTGAAAATGTCATATCCAAACTTCAAGGAAATCTTGAATATGTGACATATTTTGAAGAAGTATTCGGAACCCCTGAAATTAATTCAACAAATATTTCTTTAGCTTTAGAGCAGTTTGTTCATTCTATCGTTTCAAACAAAAGTAAATATGATAAATTTCTAAAAAATGAAGCTACTCTAACTCCTGCTGAAGAAAGAGGGAAAAATTTGTTTTTTAAAAAATATGACCCATTGTCGCCTAATACTGCCTTTGCAAATTGTGCTCAATGTCATGGCGGACCAAATTTTGAAAATGATGACTATATGAATAATGGACTTGATTTTGAATCTGACATTACAGATATTGGAAGAGCTAATGTTATAAATTCTGCAAGTAGCATAGGTACATTTAAAGTCCCTTCTTTACGAAATATTGAATTAACACCACCTTATATGCATGACGGTAGATTCCAAACGTTAGAAGAAGTCATAGATCATTATAGTGAAGGCATTAAATATTCTTCTACAGTAAACCCTACATTATTAAGTATTTCAAATTTAGGCCCACTTTTAAATGAACAACAAAAATCGGACATTGTAGCTTTTCTAAAAACATTGACTGATTACGAACTCATTTCTAATCCTAAATATTCCAATCCATTTTAAAACAAACTTTTTAAGATAGAAAATTTCATCACTAATCTTATATAGAAAAGAAGTTGCTTCGTAAATTTGGAATAATGTTTTATATATTGAGAAATGAAAAAACCAATTAAATGGCGAACTATATCTGCTTTAATTCTAATGTATATTGCTATCATTATGAACTGGCAATGGGCTTGGGGAATTTTATTCTTTATTTGGGTAATTCCAGATTTGCTAAATGGAATCACCTATTTTATTGAACCTATAGAAAAAAAGGAAAGACCACTACTCTATTGGGTAATTATAATCAGTTGGATTTTAATGGCTATCTATTCACTCTCTACATTATTTATAGATTACAATCAATTTTATTATTAACATTACTTCTATCAATAGTATTTTTTTGATCTAAATCAAAATCTTTCAATATTCCTTATTTAAAAGCTTGTTTTGACCTATGTCAAAAGATTTATCGTAGATACTCAACATCTTTGCATCATATTAATTTATTAAACAATTTATGATGAAAAAAATAATGATTTTCGCAACAGCTATGATGATAAGTTTAACTGCTTTTTCACAAGACAAAAAGATTAAAATTGGTGCTTTTGGAGCTGTTCCTATGGGAGACACCAAAGATGTTTCTAAAACAGGGTTTGGTATAGATGCTACTTATCTATTTGAAGTATCTGATAAATTTGACCTAGGGTTTTCTACAGGATTCTCATTCTTTGCAGGTAAAAAAGTTAAAGTACTAAATAACGACAACTCTGTAAGTACTTTTAAATATAATAGTGCAAAGTATATTCCTATAACAGGAGCTGTAAGATTTAACGCTACAGACAAGCTTTATATAGGAACAGATATTGGTTATGCTATTGGAATTGGAGATGATGTAAAAGGTGGTTTGCATTACAAGCCAAGAATTGGTTACCAAATCACAGATCTCATAGGAATAAACATGTCTTATACAGGTTTAAAAGTAAAAGGAGGCACATGGAAGACTCTTAATTTAGGAGCAGAATTTAGCTTGAAATAGCTTAGAACACGCAATAATTTGAGTTAAAAAACCAGGGATATCTTCTCTGGTTTTTAATATATAAATCATTTATTCCAATAGAATTATGAGCCATAATTATTCAATAAAATCCATTTTTAAACGCTTTAAATGGAAAATCTCCATTACCTTCTTACTTCTAGTCATTGAGAATGTATCAAAAGTATTACAACCATTGGTATTAGGTATTGCAATAAATGATCTCATAAACAAAAAAAATGATGGTCTCTTATTATTTTGTTTGCTCTATGGCATTAGTTTTCTCATTGGAGTAATTAGACGATATTACGATACCAGAGCATATACGTCAATTTACACTAATGTGGCTTCAGAAATTGCAGAAGCACAAAACCAAAAAGATATTTCGGTTTCTTCTATAGCTGCAAGAAGTTCTTTAATTAAAGAACTTGTAGACTTTTTTGAACACGACGTTACTTTAGCCTTTACTTCATTAATTGGTGTAGTTGGTGCTTTAGTAATGCTAGCTCTGTTCGATTGGTGGATCTTTGGAGCTTGTCTATTAACCATTTTTCTAATTTTTATTATCTATTCGCTTAGTAATAAAAAAATATACAGTTTTAACATTGGATTAAATGATGAGTTAGAGCACCGCATCACTATATTAGAATCAAGAGAACAAAAAGGCATTATTATTCATTTTAAAAATATTTCGAATTGGATGGTTAAATTGTCTGATCTTGAAACTCTAAACTTCGGAATCATTGAAATACTATTATTTGTTCTAGCTGTTTTTGCACTTTATATTTCGGCTAGTACAGAAAATGTAACAGCAGGAAGTATTTTCTCAACCATAACTTATATTTTAGAATTTTCTAATGGTATATTTATGTTGCCAATTGTATTTCAACAACTCATAAGACTACAAGAAATAAGTTCGCGATTAAAATCGATCTAAAATGACTAAATGGAAAACCTTACTCGCTTTAATTTTAATGGCAATCGCTATTTATTTTAATTGGAGCTGGTTTTGGGCTGCATTCATAATGCTTGGATTAATTCATGTTATAAAAAGTGGAGAAATTCACTTTGTTGAAGCTGTAAAAAGAAAAGAAACACCCAAACTCTATTGGTTTATGGTTGTTATCTGGTCTTTATTAGCACTCTACTCAATTTTAAGCTATTTGAATATTTTGACATAAGTCAAATCTTTATACGATTCTTATTATGACATTTGTAGTATCAAAATTAAAATAAAATGAAAACTCTTATTAAAATAATTTCTTTACTAATTATTACGATCACTTTTAATGCATGTGCCCAGCAAGATAATATAATTGGCGTTTGGGATGTAAAAAACGATTATTACCAAGCCATTTATGAAATTGTAGAAAACGACAATAAATTCTTCGGAAAAGTACATTATTACAATGACGGTACAACGGAATATAAAGGCGATAATAAAAAAGAAGACTATTTTTTAACTAATGTTGAGTTAAAAGATGGAAAATACATCAACGGTAAAATGTATTTACCAGATGGTAGCTTCTATAATGTCATTTTCACTTTAAAAGACAAAAACACACTAGAGGCATTAATGACTGTAGAAAAGTTACCATATACAGAAATCTGGACTAGATCTACTTCAAATTAGTAATTATGAGTAATACAAAACTTCTTATTTATAGTTTGCTAATAATAGGTGTTATCACAGGAAGTGTTCATGCCGCGGCAAATTTTTTTAACCTAACTGATTTATTCTCTGAATCAGTAGATTATTGGTTTTATATCGTTAATGACCTGAGTTTAATTTATATAATCATTCCTTTTTTCTTTATTGAAATAATTAGATATGGTGTAATTAAAAAACTAGGTAAAGAAATAGTATTAGACTCAATAGCGAATGTAATTACATTTGGAGCGTTTACTATTATTGAGTATTCGCTTGGATTGTTGGCAATTACTAAAGTATATTATTGGATCCATTATAATTTAAGCTTAGAGCATTTACCTCTTAACATTGTAACTATTTTCGGAGCAATACTTTTAGCAGATTTTGCTTATTATTGGGATCATCGTACAATGCATCGAATAGGAATAGGCTGGGCTACACATACTGTACATCATAGCTCTGAACATTTTAACATGTCTGTGGCTTATCGTTTTGGACCATTAGATGCCATTTTTCCTATTATTTTCTCATTACCTATAGTCATGTTAGGATTTGATCCTCTATTAGTTTTAGCTGCCGAAATTTTTGTGCAAGTATTTCAAACACTATTGCACACGGAAATTATTGGAAAATTACCAAAACCTATTGAAAACATATTCAACACTCCATCTCACCATCGTGTTCATCATGGTTCAAACAGACAGTATTGGGATAAAAATTATGCAGGAATATTAATCATTTGGGACAGAATGTTAGGCACTTTTGAACCAGAAGTAGAAAAAGTACGCTATGGTATTTCAGAACCTTTAAATAGTGTTAATCCAGTTAAAGTATTTTTACATGGATTATCAAGGTTTTATAGAAAACTTGGAAATGTAAGTGGTTTTAAAAACAAGATATTAGTATTTATAAAGCCACCTGATTGGATGCCGAAATAATAATAATAAATTATGATTGGCAAGAAAAACATGATGCACGAACTTCCGGTTGAAGCGTATACATCTCAAGAATGGTTCGATTTAGAGCAAGAGCATATTTTCAGTAAAACATGGCAGTTTGCAGGTTTGGTAGAAGATGTATCAAATGCAGGTGATTATATTTCTGTACAAGCAGGATTAAATAATATCTTTATTATAAAAGGTCGTGATAATCGTTTACGCGCATTTCATAATATGTGTCGCCATAGAGGTACTCAGCTCTTACGTGCTGTTGGTAAAAATCAAAAAGCAATTACATGTCCTTATCATGATTGGACTTATGATTTAGAAGGTAAACTGGTAAGCATACCTAAAAAAGAAGAAGAATTTCCTGATTTATGTAATAAAGAATTACACGATTGTGGATTAAATCTTCATGAAGCATCAGTTGATATTTTTAAAGGAATGTTATTTGTACATCCTGAAAAAAATGCACCAAATATTATGGAATATTTCGGTGCTATTGAACCACATTTAGGACCTCATATTCCAGAAGAATTGATTGAGTATAAAGAAGGTATTTACTCCAAAGAAATAAAGTCTAATTGGAAAATTGTTATTGAGAACAATATTGATCACTACCATCTAGCACATTTACATGAAGGCACATTAAATATGTACGATCATGCAAAAGCAAAATTTGGTTGGGAAGGACCACACTATTGGTTTTTTGAGCCACTAGTAAAAGATTATATGAATGATTTAAAAAACGCAGTACAATCTCCATTAATCGACCATGTGCCAATGGATAAAATAGGTGCTTATGTACCTTGGTTTTTCCCAAATATAGGTCTAGCAGAAAGTGAAGCTAGTTGGAGTACATTTCATGTTTTACCATTGGCACCAGACAGAACCTTAGTTACATTTCGTACCAAAACAGCCAATGTTAGCGAGTGGGAGTATACTAAACAAGCAGCAAAATCTGCAATGAGTAGTGTATGGAGTAAATATGGTAACAAAGGAAAATATGAAGGAGACTCAAGCGATCCAATGGCTTCAGGTGATTTTATGAAAGAAGATATATATGCGTGTGAACAGCAACAAAAATCATTAAGCTCTCCTATGTTTAGCGTTGGTGCGCAAGCCCAAAGAGGAGAATTTGCTGTTAGCAAGTTCCAAAGCGTTGTTAAAGAATGGATTGAAAAATATAGAGATAATGGCTAAATTCTATCAATTAAAAATACGCGAAGTAAAAAAAGAAATTGAAGATGCTGTTTCTATTGCATTTGATGTTTCTGATGATTTGCTTGATACATTCAACTACAAACCTGGTCAATATCTTACTTTAAAATTTAAGATTAATAACGAAGAAGTCCGTAGATCTTATTCACTTTGCAGTTCACCAATTTTAAATGAACCTTTAAGAATTGGAGTAAAACGTGTTATAAAAGGATTAGTATCTAATCATATTAATGACAATCTTAAAGAAGGAGATTTAGTTGAAGTAATGCCACCAGATGGTCGTTTTTTTGCAGATATAAAAAAAGAAAATTACAAAACTTATTATTTATTCTCTGCTGGAAGTGGCATCACTCCTATCCTATCTATATTAAAAACAATCTTACCAACCGAAGAGCGTAGCTATGTACATATGATATATGGCAACAGAAGCCAAGATTCTATAATGTTTAATGACGAATTAGAAGAACTTAAAGAGCAATATAAAGACCGATTTATTTTAGTTAAAACTTTGAGTCGTCCAAAAAGTAATTGGAGTGATTTATGGAAAACTTCAAAAGAGCAACCGTTTAGAAAAGGACGTGTAGATACTGAAGCTGTAGAGTGGTTTATAAACGAACATCCACCTTATGCCCAAAATGCCGAATATTATATTTGTGGTCCAGGAACCATGATAAAAAACACAAAAAAGGCTTTAAAAAATATTGATGTTCCCAACAACCGTATCTTTATAGAAAGTTTTGGAGGTGGTGACTCAAAAGATACTACAGAAGCTTATGGAAATGCTAAACTAACAGCAATTTTAGATGGTGAAACTATTCAAACTACTATTCCGAAAGGGAAAACTATTTTAAGAACACTTATTGATGCTGGTAAAGAACCGCCATACTCTTGCGAAGGTGGTGTTTGTTCTACTTGTATATGTAAACTAAAGACAGGAAAGGTTCACATGAAAACTAACCTTGCATTATCTGAAAAAGAAGTAGATCAAGGTTATATTTTAAGTTGTCAAAGTATCCCACTTTCTGAAACTATAGAAATAGAATACAAAAAATAACTTATAATTTATTTGTCATATTAAAAGCTTAATAGTTTCTTATCTATTAAGTTTTTTATTTGATATTCCAACATTTCATTACTTCTTTTTGACATACGTCAAAAG
>NZ_JADGDZ010000130.1 GCF_016744625.1 Winogradskyella sp. | reverse complement strand
CTTTAGCTCAGTTGGTTAGAGCATCTGACTGTTAATCAGAGGGTCCTAAGTTCGAGTCTTAGAAGAGGAGCATACAAAGCCATTACGAAAGTAGTGGCTTTTTTGTGCTTTAATAATTAACAAAAACTGCATAGTTGGTTTAATTAAACACCAATATCTTCATTCCAAAGTTCTGGTCGGTTTTCTATAAAGTCAGTCATCATAGAAATACAAGTTTCATCATTTAATATTATAACTTCAACACCATTGGCTCTTAAATGCTCTTCTGCTCCCATAAACGTTTTGTTTTCGCCAACAATTACTTTAGGAATACCATACAATAAAATAGCTCCAGAACACATTGAGCAAGGGGAAAGAGTAGTATAAATAACAGATGCTTTGTAGACTGATGCTAGTTGTCTACCAGCATTTTCTAACGCATCCATTTCACCATGTAATACAACACTACCATCCTGAACTCTTTTGTTATGACCTTGACCTAATATTTTTTCATCATGTACAAGCACACTCCCAATGGGAATGCCTCCTTCTTGTAGTCCTTTTTTTGCTTCACTGATTGCTATTTTTAAAAATTTATCGTGCATATTAATCCTTTTATAGTATTACTCTTATAATGTAATCATTTCTTTTAGAAATATGTTTTTCATAGTAATATGTTTTTTTATTTTTAAAAAAGTGTACTGCTTAAGTAATGTATATTGACGTATATCCTATATATTAAACCTTTTAAAGTTTAATGAGTCTAAAACTAGGTTATATTATATACATTAGTTTTTAAATTAATATTGGTGTTACGCATTTTTTATTCCATAAGATTTTTAGCCTTTATAGTTATTGTTTTTTTGAGTCAACAGGCCATTGCTCAATTAAGCAAGACGCATTATATTCCACCATTAACAAGTGCAGAATTTGGTAATGCAAACCCAGAAAATCAATATATCTATTTATCTACACCAAGTGCAGCTGATGTTGCCTATACAATTAAACAAATTGGTTTGCCAACAACCAGTGATATTACAGGCTTAGTATCTAATGGAAGTCCACAAGTTATAAATATAGGCACTGGTAATGGTCAATTATTTGTGGCATCTAATCAAACAAGTACAATAACAAGTAAAGGTTATGTTATAGAGGCAGAAGATGTTATTTATGTTTCTGTAAGAATGCAAGCAGGTAATAATGCACAAGCCGGAGCCTTGGTAAGTAAAGGCGCTTCTGCATTAGGACAGGAGTTTAGGGTTGGTAGTTTTACCAATGAGAATCCACAGGATAATTATCTAAATTTTGTGTCTATAATGGCAACAGAAGATAATACTGAAGTTGTTTTTGATAATCTTCCAGCGGGTTTAGTCATAAAAAATTATTCAGGGACAACACCAGTTTCTATTACATTAGATAAGCACGAAAGTTATACTATAGCAACTAATAGTTTAGATACAACTATTAATAGAGATGGGTTAATAGGATGTTTAGTAACTTCTAACAAAGACATTGTGGTCAATTGTGGTTCGGCAAACGGAAGTTTTCATAATGGAAATGGACGAGATTATGGAATCGATCAAATTGTAGGAGCCTCAAAAATTGGAAGTGAATATATTTTTGTAAAAGGAGATGGAACCAATAATTGGGAAAATATCTTAATTGTTGCGCATACAGATAACACAACGGTTAGTATCAACGGATCTGCTCCAATTACTACAATTAATGCAGGTGATTACTATGTCATTGAAGGCAATAATTACAACACTAACGGAAATATGTATGTAGAGACATCAGAAGATGTTTTCGCTTATCAAGGTGTAGGAGCTACAACTTCTGAAGCCAATCAAGGCTTGTTTTTTGTGCCACCTTTGAGTTGTGAGGCACGAGGCAATTTAGATAATATTGCAAATATTGAAAATATAGGTTCTACCAGCTATTCTGGTGGAGTATCCATTGTAACCAAAGTAGGTGCAACGGTTACTATTAATAATACACCAATTGCTGACTTTGGAGCTATTGGACCAAGTGCAGTAACCGGAAACACGGAATACGTGACGTATAAAGTCACAGGCTTAACTGGGAATATTTCGGTACAAAGTAGTGATGAGTTGTATTGTGCCTATTTCAATTTTAATGGAGCTGCCACATCCGGAAGCTTCTATTCTGGCTTTCCTTCTGCACCAGAAATTAATTTTAACACCGAATTTGTAGCTCTTGGAAATTGTATCCCAAATATTACCTTATCTGCTGCCAACACACAAAATTTTGATAGTTTCGAGTGGCTTTTCGATGATGGCTCTGGCAGTGGTTTTGTAGATTTAGGTATAAGTACACCAGATCTAACACCAACAAATCCTGGAACTTATAAACTTGTTGGTATTGTAACTTGTTCTGGTTTGGTGTTAGAATCAGCAGAGGTTCCTGTGAGTATTTGTCCAGATGATATAGATAACGATGGTATTATTGATAATCTTGATATAGATAATGATAATGACGGAATTTTAAATTGCGAAGAATCTAATGGGAATGTTACTCTAGATTTATCATTTTTAAATCAACCACAATTTATATTTGATGATGGTTCTATAGACGATACTTTAGCAACAGGATTATACACACAGACCAGTTCTTCTGGTAATACAAATAGTTTTACAGGAGATAATCAAGGTCGTATTACAAGTACAGTTAATCCTGCAAATACAGCCGAAAACGAGTATAGCATGTCTTTTTCAGAATTAGTAAACGTTAAATTTTCTGAAGACACTTCTACAACACATATGATTACAAATGGGGAATACTTTACTGTAAAAATCACTCCTGTAAATAAAAATGTTACGCTTCAAGATCTAGATAATAGATTACTTGTAGATTCTAATTTTGATGGTGTTTTTGAAACTGGAGTTACGTTAATTTCAGGATCTGAGATTCGTTTTAAAATAAATCCATCTCCTACAGGCACTGCACCTTATGAATTTTTTGCAGATAAGGTTAGCGGGTTTTCAATAGTTCATAATCTTACAAATGTCACAGAATCTTCAACATTTAATGGTATAATTTCATTGAGTTGTTACCAACTCGATACAGATGCAGATGGTATTGAGAATGCACTCGATTTAGATAGTGATAATGATGGCATACCAGATTATATAGAATCATTAGGGAATAATTTTCTCAATTTATCGGGATTTGACACCAATAATGATGGACTAGATGATGTTTATAATAGCAATGCCGTACCAATTGATACTGACGATGACACTATTGCAGATTATCTAGATTTAGATGCTGACAATGATGGCATACATGATTTACATGAATCTGGCCAATTAGGATTATTATCAGATACAGATAGCAATGGAGTCGTTGATGGACCTGTTATGAATTTTGGAGCTAATGGTTGGATTGATGTTGCTGAAACCTCACCAGATAGTGGGTTAATAAGCTATACACTCAATGATTTTGATACCGATTCTAATTTTAGTTATCTCGATTTAGATAGTGATGATGATGGTTGCAGTGATGTTGTTGAAGCCGGATTTTCTGATGCTAACACAGATGATCTTTTAGGAGATATGGTTGCTATAATAAATAGTAATGGATTAGTCGTTAATGCATTTGATGGTTATACTATTCCGAATAGTGATTACTTAGACGCAGCACCAATTACAATACTAACTGAACCAATAGATACTGATGCTTGTGAGGCTTCGGATGCAGTAATTTTTGTGGTTTCGGATACTACTGAAACCTTCCAATGGGAAACAAGTACAGATGGTATTAATTGGCTTCCAATTACTGATGATGCTATTTATAGCGGAACTTTAAGTAATGAATTAACAATTTCAAATACACCATTAACATTTAATGGTAATTTATATCGTGCTAAATTAAACCGAACAGGAAATAGTTGCGATTTTTATTCTGAAGACATTACACTTAACGTTTTTGCATTGCCACAAGTCAATACACCTGTAACTTTAGTACAATGTGATGATGACAACGATGGCTTTAGTGCTTTTAACCTTACTGAAGCGAACACTTTGATTTCTATTAATTCTGCGAATGAGAATTTTTCATATTATCTCACTGAAATTGCAGCGATAAGTGGTGATGAACTTAGCTCAGATTATATTAATGATCCAACCTTATTTGTGAATCAAAATGTAAGTAGTGGTTTAGTTTGGGCTCGTGTGGTTTCACAATTAGGATGTGTTGCCGTTTCCGAAGTTCAGTTACAGGTTTCTACCACTGCAATTCCTTCAACATTTCAACGTACATTTAATAGATGCGATGATTTTTTAGATATTAACGGAAATGATAATACCAATAATGATGACAGTGATGGTATTGCAACTTTCGATTTTAGTAGCGTAACAGCTGAGGTTTTAGCTTTTATACCTGCTGGTCAAAACCCATTACCACCAAGATATTTTAGAAATGAAGCAGATGCTTTGGCTGAGGTTAATGAGATTACAGATATTTCAAATTATAGAAATATAGGTTATCCAAACACGCAACAAATTTATATAAGAGTAGATAGTGCAATCGCTAATGATTGTTTAGGTTTAGGAACTCATATTACATTGACTGTAGAAGAACTACCTGTGGCAAATTCAGTAACTATTGAAGCGCAATGCGATGATGATAACGATGGACTTTTCCCGTTTAATGTTTCTCAGGTTCAATCGGCAGTTTTAAATGGTCAATCTTTAAGTGATGTTAACGTAACTTATTTTAATGAAGCAGGTATGGCTTTACCAAGTCCTTTACCCAATCCATTTGTAACAGGAAATCAAACTATAACAATTCGTGTTACAAATAACGTTACAGCAGATCCTAATGGAGCTTGTTTTGATGAAACAACATTAGAGTTTGAAGTTTATGATTCGCCAATTGCAAATCCTGTCACAATTGCACCAGTTTGTGATAACGACGCTGATGATACTGATGGATTATTTAGTTTCGATACATCTTCTATTCAAAATGATATTTTACAAGGGCAAGTAGGTATGGAAGTCCATTATTTTAATAGTGCTGGCGAGGAATTATCTAGTCCTTTACCAAATCCGTTGGTTTCTGGTACGCAAACAATTACTGCAACTGTTATTAATCCATTAAATGAGAGTTGTGTAGATAGTACAGATTTAGAATTTGTAGTTAACACTTTACCAGATTTTACTGTTGAGACACCTTTAATAGTATGTTCATCAGATCCTACGTTTACTGTGGTATTAGATCCTATAGAAGCAGATTCTAGCGAAAACTTTAGTTACGAATGGGTTTACCAAGATGGAACTCTGCTTTCTATGGCTACAATATTAGAGGTTTCTACACCTGGAACTTATACAGTCACCTTAACTAAAACGGATGGCACAGGTTGTTCAAGATCTAGAAATGTTTTTGTTGATGCTTCTGAATTAGCAACGATAACATTAGATGATATTACAGTTAGGGATTTTTCAGATAACAATACCATTACCATTAACAATACAAATAATAATTTAGGGTTAGGCGAATATGAATTTGCTTTAGATAATGAGTTTAATTATCAAGATGAGCCATTTTTTAGTAATGTAACTCCAGGTTTTCATACGCTTTATGTTAGAGATAAAAATGGTTGTGGTACTGTAAATATTGAAATACCAGTTATAGGTTATCCAAAATATTTTACACCGAATGGAGATGGTGTTAATGATAGATGGCAGCTAAAAGGCATCAGCTCTAATTATCAAGCTAGAAGTATGATTTATATATTTAATCGCTACGGAAAATTGCTTCATCAATTCCAAGCATTAAATGGTGGATGGGATGGTACTTACAATGGATTAAATCTACCAACAAGCGATTATTGGTTTAGAGTGGTACTAGAAGATGGTCGACAGTTCTCTGGGCATTTTACTTTGAAGCGTTAATAGATTAGGACTTGTACTTCTTCTTCAATTGTGTTAACATTTCAACTGTCATAGCTTCTAAATTATAGCTTTCTTGCCAATTCCAGTCTTTACGTGCAACACTATCATCAATAGAAGACGGCCAACTATCTGCAATTGCTTGCCTGAAATCGGGTTTGTAGGTAATTGAAAACTCTGGAAGTTGTTTTTTTATACTTTCAAAAATCTGTTGAGGTGTAAAACTCATGGCTGCTAAATTATATGCTGATCTAATAGTGAGTTGTTCTGAAGGAGCTTCCATTACATCTACAGTAGCTTTAATTGCATCATCCATAAATAGCATTGGTAAGCTTGTGTTTTCAGATAAAAAACATTCGTAAGTTTTATTTTTTATAGCTTCATGATAGATTTCTACAGCATAATCTGTAGTACCTCCTCCAGGCATAGCTTTATGACTTATAATACCTGGATAGCGTATGCTTCTTACATCTACATCATATTTATTATAATAATATTCGCACCAACGCTCACCAACTTGTTTGGTAATACCATAAACCGTTGTTGGTTCGCAAATGGTGTGCTGTGGTGTGTTTTCTCTTGGTGTTGTAGGTCCAAAAACGGCAATACTACTTGGCCAAAATATTTTTTTAATGGTTCCTCCTTTTGCTAAGTTAAGCACATGAAAAAGAGAGTTCATGTTTAAATCCCATGCTTCCATTGGGTATTTTTCACCTGTTGCGCTTAACAAGGCAGCCATTAAATACACAGTGTCAATATTGTGGTTTTTACAACAGTCTTTTATGGCATTGAAGTTTTTAGCATCTATAATTTCGAAAGGACCTGAGTTAACTAAGTCTAACTTCCTGGTATTAATATCGCTAGCAATAACGTTATCTACACCATGAATTTTTCTTAGTTTGGTTGTAAGCTCTGTTCCTATTTGCCCACAAGCACCAATAATTAATATTTTTGAAGACATGCTCTTTTATTAAATTATCCTCAAAAATAGTAAGAATTAAGATGCTTTAATATTAAAATTTATAGAAAAATGATTGTTTTTTTATGAAGTTGATAATCATGTGCTTCAGTTAATCAATACTATTATTATAAATGAATAATCTCATCTGAATAAATTTTAGACATTTTTTAGGAAATAGAAAAAGTGAGGATGAGTTCTTTCAACTATATTTACAGTCAAACAAATTTGGTTCATGAAAATAGGACTCTTCATTTTAAATATATTTTGCTTAATCCTTTTAAGTTGTGGTAACGATAAAGCCATACAAGGAAGCGCAGATACTGAAAC
>NZ_JADGDZ010000129.1 GCF_016744625.1 Winogradskyella sp. | reverse complement strand
ATCTAAAATAGGATCTTCTACTCCTAAATCGCCAAGTACTTCATTAGCTGCTACTTTAATAATCTTCGCCCTTGGATCAAAGTTTTTATAAACACGATGTCCAAATCCCATTAAACGGAAAGGATCGTTTTTATCTTTCGCCTTAGCCATATACTTTTTAGTATCACCACCATCTTCTTTTATCGCTTCAAGCATCTCTAAAACTGCTTGATTTGCTCCACCATGCAAAGGTCCCCAAAGTGCAGAGATACCTGAGGCAAGTGATACAAATAAACCTGCATGAGAAGAACCTGTAATTCTCACTGTAGATGTAGAACAATTTTGCTCATGATCTGCATGAAGAATTAAAAGCTTATCTAAGGCATTTATTAAAATTGGGTTTTGCTCATATTCACTATTTGGACTCTTAAACATCATTTTTAAGACATTCTCAACATAGCCTAATTTGTTATCTCCATAATCTAATGGCAAACCATGTTTCTTACGCATTGTCCAAGCTACTAGAACAGGAAATTTACCAAGAATTCTAACAATAGAATTGTACATAGCCTCATCAGAATTTACATCTACTGAAGAAGGATAGAATGCTGTTAAAGCACTTGTAAGAGATGACAACACTCCCATTGGATGCGCAGATTTAGGAAATGCATCTAAAATCTTTTTTATATCATCATCAACAACTGAATGTGATTTTATATCATCATGAAATTTATCTAATTCCTCTTGTGTAGGTAATTCTCCAAATATTAATAAGTAGGCTACTTCTAAAAAATCAGCTTTTTCTGCTAGTTCTTCAATTGAATATCCTCTGTATCTTAAGATACCCTTTTCACCATCTAAAAACGTAATCGCACTTTCACAACTTCCTGTATTTTTATAACCAGGATCTATAGTTATCACTCCACCTGTGGCACCACGTAAACTCTTTATATCAATAGCGACTTCATTTTCTGAGCCTATAACTACAGGAAATTCATATTTTTCACCATTAATTTCGAGAGTAGCTTTATCTGACATATGTTCTGTTTGTTTTTTATTTTAAGGAATTCAAATTTACGAAATATCAAACGATTTCGAAAGTAGATTTATAACCGTTTTAACACTTCTAAAAAGTAAATAGTAATTGTTAGTTATTTTAAATTCACTATCTAAAAATTGACACTATTTTTGCAACATTATTTAACCTTAACCAAAATGAGAAGCGTATTTCTTTTTCTACTTATAGTATTCACAACATTCAGTATTTGTAATGCTCAAATTGTTAATGTAGAATCTTTAAGACGTGTTTCTGATTCTGCGAAATGGTCTGGCTCCGCAAGTTTAGATTTAGGATTAATAAAAAATACGAATTCTATATTTAGAATCACAAATCGCATTAGATTGCAGTACAATACAGGTAACAATCTCTACCTTTTTATTAATGATATTAATTTACAGAAGATTGAAGACAACTCTTTTGTAAATCGTGGCATTCAGCATTTTAGATATAACAGAAAGCTAAACAAACGTATAAAACTTGAAGCTTTTGCCCAAAGTCAATATGATGCTGTCTCAGCAATAAAGTTTAGAGGTTTACTTGGTATTGGACCGCGATTTAAATTGTCTAAAAATGAAAATTTTAGATATTATTTAGGCACACTTTTAATGTATGAGCATGAAGAGGCTTCGGAAAGTTCAGTGAAAATATTAAGAGATTTTAGAGGAAGCACCTACTTCTCTTGTAGCTTATATCCTTTAGAAAATGTTTCTATAGTTAGCACTACCTATTACCAACCTTTACTGAAGAAATTCTCTGATTTTAGAATTTCTAATGAAACGTCTTTAGCTTTCAAAATATTTAAAAACCTAGCCTTTAAAAGCTCGTTTACTTACAATTTTGATGCAAACCCTATTGCAAATATTCCTAAAACCCAATATGAGTTGACTAATGGGATTGTGTATTCGTTTGATTAAGCTCTAATTCTTTATTAACTGCTTAACATTCTTACCAAACTCGGTTTGTATTTCTAGGAAATATAAGCCATTAGAGTAATTAGAAATATTTAATGAATAGGTTAAATCGTCTATCATGGTTTCAAAAACTAGCCTAGACATAGCATCGTAAACCTTAATAGATTTCAAATTACTTTTTGATTTGAGAGTAACATTATTGTTTGAAGGATTAGGGAAAACTGAAATAGCATTTGCATTTTCAAATTCGTCAATTGATAAGACTTGAAAACTTGTTGTGGCAACATTTGTTTCAATAGGGAAATTAAAATCGAAAAATATCTCTGCTTTGTTTTCTACTGAGTCTCCAACACTCAATGTATTGTTTATTTTTATTTTATAAACGACATTCCCTTTTTCGTTTGGTCCTAAATTGATATTATCGAAAATAAATTCTATAGTATTATTTACAACTCTTGTTTGCATCTCATCAGACGCGTACATGATTTGTAAAGTACTTATATCAAAATTGGTATCATCTATAACATCTTTTATTACTACAAAAGTAGCAGCTGCTGTCCCAGTATTTTCAAAATTGATATTATAATGTAGATACTCTCCTATTTTATCTGGAGTTACAATATCTCCTTCTAGGCATGTAATATCATTTGGATCGTATGAACCAATAACTACTTGGTTGAGCTCAAACGTATTATCATTTGGTGTTTCATCGTCAGTTGTAGGATTGGCAGTTACTGTAAAATCTAAGATATCATCAATGTTTACAGCTGGTGTCTCCATTGGTGAGTTTACGTTAAAAACTACACCTATGGTTCTGCTTTCAAATGGGTTTAAATCTGTATAGTCCCAAGATAGGTTGCCTGATGTTTCAATAGCTGGTATTATTGAAGTTGATACTAAATCTAGGACACTATCATCATAAGAAAAATCTATACTACCAGAAAGGACTTGATTGCCTTTATTTTTATATACGAGTTGATACGAAGCATCAAAACCAGGTTGAGCAGGCTCAGTTGGCACAATTACTACTTCTACATCATTATGAATACCGTTTGCTGTAATACAGAAATCTTGGGTGATTGTATTATCTAAATCAGTGAAATCGATTGTTGGATTTACTGGTGAAGCATTAAAGAAATTAGGATTTTCGAACTCCGGTGTGAGTTGATAATTACCTGTTTCTGTGAAAAAGGTGTATTCTCCCGTTTGATTTGAAAAAGTAGAACCAGAAGATACACCATCGTCTAGGCGAACTCTTAAATTTGGAACATCATAATCAGAAACATCACAACCATTACTATCTGTATCTAAAGTAATATTGCCATAAATAATATTATGATCACCTCCAGGTATAAAAGTACAATAACTACTTATAGGGCCCTGATAATTAGTAAGTTCATTAAAAACTGTTATCTCTTCTTCATCCGCACATATAAACTCAATTGGGTTATTTGTGATGGACACGAATGCACCTGATGGATCCGTAATAAATGAATATCCACCATTTTTTAGGTTAATATTAGTAATTTGATTATTCGCACAGGACCACAATTCTAATTCGTTGTTATTACTTAAATCCAGTTCAGTTAATAAATTATCCATACAGGCAAAATGAGTGAGACTTGGTAATTGAGATAAATCCAAATCACTAACAAGATTGTTAGCACAATTAAAAAACCATAGGTTGGAACATTGACCCAATTCTAAATTTTGAATCTCGTTATTCTGTATACTAATAGACTCTAAATTATTGTTTTGTGATAAATCAAGAGCTGTAAGATTATTGTTACGACAATTCAAATCAATCAAATTTAGGTTTTGTGTTAAATCAAGAGTTGTAAGATTACTGTTATTACAATGTAATCTCTCCAGGTTTAAGTTTTGAGAGATATCAAGTGTTGTTAGTGTACTGCCACTATAATCTAAACTCAATAGGTTATCATTTTGCGTAATATCTAATGTTGAAAGATTATTTCCCCAAACAGTTAAGTGAGTTAAATTGACATTTTGTGTTACATCAAGGGCATTTAAACTATTGTCACTAGCTACAAGTAAACTAACCAAATTAAGATTTTGAGTTACATCGAGGGACGTAAGATTATTGCTACTAACTTTTAGACTCTCCAAATTGACATTTTGTGTTACATTAAGAGTTGTTATGTTATTATTTACAATATGCAAATTTTCTAGATTAATATTCTCAGAAACATCAAGGGTGGTAAGGTTATTATTACCAGCCCATAATGTCTTTAAATTAACATTTTGAGACAGATCAAGAATTGGGAGATCATTATCATAACATAATAAAGACTCTAAATTAGTGAATGCTTGAATTCCTGTTAAGTTAGATAAATTATAATTATTTATGAATAATTTAAAAATATTTAATGCCTCAGTCACTTCTATCTCTCCGTTATTGTTTGTATCAATTACTACTGGGTGATTATCAGAATTGACTGCAACGTTATTAGATGAGCTAGCTTGTAATAGAATTGCTTTAAAATTTGGATCTGGTATATCAACGATCTGTGCATGGATATTACCGGAGATAAAAACGCAAAATAAAAGTGAGAGAAGTGATTTCATAGTTGTTGGTTTATAGTATAGATGCTATTAAGTGGAAATGGTTGCGTCAAAAAAAGAAAAATATTAATAATTTTTTAACATTTACATTTTAAACAATAGTTAAAACAGCAGCAATTTTGTTACCCATAAAAAAACCTATTCAAATTAATGAATAGGTTTTTTTATATTTTATTATTGAGAATATTACTTCACCTTAAAGGCATTCAATCCAGGAAAATAAGCGATCTCACCTAATTCTTCTTCAATACGTAATAACTGATTGTATTTTGCCATACGATCACTACGCGATGCAGAACCTGTTTTAATCTGCCCAGTATTTAAAGCTACCGCTAAATCTGCAATGGTATTATCTTCTGTTTCACCAGATCTGTGAGACATTACAGATGTATAACCTGCATTGTGTGCCATGTTTACCGCAGCAATAGTTTCTGTAAGTGTTCCTATTTGATTCACTTTAATTAAAATAGAATTAGCAATGCCTTCAGAAATACCTCTTCCTAAACGCTCAACGTTAGTTACAAATAAATCATCACCAACTAATTGTACTTTATCACCAATTTGCTCAGTTAAGTATTTCCAACCTTCCCAGTCATTTTCGTCCATTCCATCTTCAATAGATATTATTGGATAGTTACGAGACAATTCTGCTAAGTAGTCTGCTTGTTCTTTACTTGTTCTTACTTTACCTGATTCGCCTTCAAAAATGGAATAGTCGTATTTACCGTCTTTATAAAATTCTGCAGCAGCACAATCTAAAGCAATCATTACATCATCACCTAAAGTATATCCTGCATTAGCTACAGCCTTTTTTATAGTATCTAATGCATCTTCTGTGCCTCCTTCTAAGTTTGGAGCAAATCCTCCTTCATCACCAACTGCTGTACTTAACCCTCTATCGTGTAATACTTTTTTAAGGTTATGGAAAATTTCAGTTCCCATTTGCATAGCATGTGTAAAGTTTTTAGCTTTTACTGGCATTATCATAAACTCTTGAAATGCAATTGGTGCATCACTATGAGAACCACCATTAATAATATTCATCATTGGTAATGGCAACGTGTTTGCAGAAACACCACCAACATATCTATATAATGGCATACCAACTTCATTTGCAGCAGCCTTAGCAACAGCAAGAGAAACACCTAAAATAGCATTAGCTCCTAATTTTGATTTGTTTGGTGTACCATCTAATTCAATCATTAATTGATCAATCGCATTCTGTTCAAACACAGAAACACCAAGTAATTCTTGAGCAATTATAGAATTTACATTTTCTACAGCTTTTAAAACTCCTTTTCCCATGTAAGTATCTCCACCATCTCTTAATTCTACAGCTTCATGCTCTCCAGTAGATGCACCAGAAGGTACTGCCGCTCTTCCCATTATTCCACTTTCAGTTACGACATCAACTTCTACAGTTGGATTTCCTCTAGAATCTAAAATTTGTCTTGCGTGTACATTAATTATAATGCTCATTATGTTTAGTTTTAGTTATCTTAAAATTTGATAGTTAAAAGGCTGAGATACTGAAAATATTTCAGCATGACAAACCTTTCAGGTTAGTCAAAATTACAAAAATCTATAGCTTAAAACAGAACAAAAATCATATTTATGATTAATCTTTACTATAATGTTTTCGTAACTAAAAAAACGCAATAAAAGATAACTTTTATTGCGTTTTTGATAACAGTCTTTCGAAAAGATTAGTTACTCAATTGGATATCTGACTTTTTATGTATCATTTCTATTTCACTAGACAACTCAATAAAGTAGCCTTTCTTTTTATTATCCAAGTCTTTGTAATATTTTATTGCATCTAAATAGTTTCCATATACTAAATCATCACTAAATTTAACAAATACTATGTCTTGAGAATAAAAAAGACTCTCAACTTTTTCTTTGTTTTTAAATTTTATGATTTTATCATTCTTCATATAACCTTTATTAGTCAATGTTATACAACTAAATGTTCTCCCTTCTAAAGCCTCCTCTATAGCATCTTTACTATCTGAATAGATTATATGTTGTGAATCAAAAAACCAACTTGTTGGAGGTGCAGGTGGTGGTGGAATATCTCCAAAACCTCTATTTATACTATCATTAAAACGTCTGTTCTTTTCTTGCTGTTTTTTTGTCAATATTTTCTTTGGTCTTTCAAGATGGTAAAACGATTGATGATTTGTCCAAGATATGCCTTTAAGTACATCTGCATCCTCAATAGAGTTCGTTTTATAATATAATCTCTCAAAATATGCACTAGCAAGTTGAGTTTTTATAATATCCACAATATAATAATCTGCCTTTTTATCTACATACAAGTTTATTTTTACTCGCATTTTAAAATGCTCTGGTAATTTATATCTCAAATAAGATAGCCTTTTAGCAATATTATAAACATTAATAGAATCTTTATCTAAAAATACATTGCTTTGATTGTCAACATATATACTAAAAAAAAGAGTTGTTGTATTTATTTTTATGTCATCGTCACCCTCTGGCAAGTCAATAGTGTCTATTTGGGCATTAATAACCCAAGAAAACAATAATGAATAAATAACCATAAATTGTATTTTAAACTTCATAAGCTAACATATCTTTTGGATAATACTGATTATCTCTAAAACTACTATCATCTAAGCCTTTAGTTTGTAC
>NZ_JADGDZ010000128.1:6018-7197 GCF_016744625.1 Winogradskyella sp. | reverse complement strand
AATCTATTAAATGGATTACATCTTCAATAACAATTCTTAAATCATCTTTAATTTTATATGATTTAAATATTAAAATAAGAAGTTCTTTATATGATTACTTTACTTTTCTAATAAAAAATTTGAAAATCTTCTTGCAATTGAGTAAACATATTCATCAAATTTATTGCTAAGTACAATTATTGTAATTCCCTTTTTAGGATACATCCACAAATCTGTAGCAAACAGATCACTTGTGCCACCATGTAGCACTAACTTATTTTCTGAATCATTATTTTCAATTCCCCAGCCATACCCATAGTGAGTATACATATCATCCCATAGAAAATGAGGATAGAGATATTTAGAGGTTGTAGCTTCATCAAGTACTGTATTGTTTTGTATTGCTTGGCTCCAAAGTAATAAGTCACTTGCCCTTGTTAAAAGCCCACCATTTCCTTTCAGGTTGAGGTATGGACCTTTTTTACTCCAATTCTCTTCATTAGGTTTTTTAGCTTCAGTACCATTTAAAAAACCATTAGCCACTTCGTTATTTTTCCAATTTGGAAGTACATAGCCAGTATGATTCATTTTTGAGGGTTTAAAAATTTCTTCATTTAAAAAGGTTTCATAATCCATTCCGCTAGCTTTTTCAATTATTAAACAAAGCAAGCTATATCCTATATTAGAATAATTAAACTTTTCCCCAACCTGACCCATCAGTTTACTACTGAATACTTGGTTTAGAAACTCTTTTTCTGTAACGGTATCATAATCGTCTCCTATCCCAGTTATTAAACCAGAAGAATGTGTGAGCAGTTGATGAATGGTGATGTTTTTTTTATCGTCTGGAACAGTCTCAAAGTATTTTGATAGCTTATCACTAGTAGAAACCTTATTTTGCATGGACAATTTTAGTATTCCAGCAGCGGTGAATTGTTTAGTAATAGAACAAATATCAAAAACGGTATTTATCTCGTTAAGTCCATTTTCTTGATTATTTTTTCTACCATATGCTTTGTTAAATATTATACTGTCATTTTGAGCGACTAGAATAACTCCTGAAAAGTCATTATCAATAAGTTTTTTATCAATAGTAGTTAAATCATCAAATTCTCCCTTTTTTATTCGATTCGCTTTCATTGTTCCATCAGGTTGTATTAGAATTAATTCATTAAAAACGCCATTTTCTGAGGTTTTAAA
>NZ_JADGDZ010000128.1:0-6008 GCF_016744625.1 Winogradskyella sp. | reverse complement strand
GGAAAGATAAAGCTTGGTGCCTTCTTCTTTTGTGTAAATTCTGATTGTAATATCTTCTGGTTCATACACGTACTCGCCAACATATTGTTTTAAATTACTAACCGTATGTACATTTATAACTTTTAGTTTTCTATTTGTATAACTAAAACTCATTAATGATAATGACATCATTATAAGTAATAAGATTGCGTTTGTTTTTTTCATTTTAAATTTAAATTTGTTTTTTTATTTACGAACCGCTTTATATGTTCCGTCAGGTTGTATTGCAATTAATTCCTTAAAAACGCCATTTTCTAGATTTTTAAATTCTATTGTAAACCCTTCTAAAACTCTAAATGAAAATACATTTTCTCCAGTGGGAATTAATTCATAAGGTGGTTGATTGGGTACGAAAGCATAAAGCTTGGTTCCATTTTTTTCAGTGTAAATCTTTACAGTAGTTCCTTGCATTTCATATTCACCAACATATTGCTTTAAGGTACTGAGATCTACATTTATGGCTTTTGGTCTGTGATCAATAGCATCAGGTCTGGGTTCTATTCTAAATTTCGCATTCGAAACTGCTCCATTTCCAGTTATTTCATCATTAATCCATTGTATATACTTTGATACTCTTGTATAGAATTCTTCTACACCATAAAGTCCGTCGTCACCGCCTTTTGGGTCTTGCCCTGAGCTAATTCCCGCAAGGTATACTTTATCGTCTTTTAGAATAAAAGCCGGTCCACCACTATCACCTGCACCACTAATGCCTTCAAATTCCGTGAGGTATTTTGTTTTAGTATTGGGATGATCGAATGTCCAAAACAGCCATTTTTCATTTGCTCTTTCAATCCTATTGGTGGCACCTCTTTGCTTTCCGTCGTTACCATTTTCACCAATGAGTCCATTACCTTTGTCTCCTCCACCTACCATATAAATTAACTTGTCTACTTCATCATTATCTGTGTATAATTTTGCTTGTAATGCTCCAATAGGTTTTTGCTTTAAGTGTAATAGCGCAATGTCATTATCATCACTATCTTGTCTTACCGTCCAGGATGGATGCATTATAACCTTATCTACTTCAATTTCGATATCGTTGATGACCACAAAATGCTTCCTTCCGTCTCTGAATTCATTTACAATTTCTATGGCACAATGTGCAGCTGTTAGAGCCCACTGATCAGCTATTATTGTAGCTTCACAACCCGGTAGGTTTACATGACACATATATTTTTCAAATTTCTCGGCAAGTTTGAGAAACTCAGCTTCATCTTTGTCGTGTCTAGTGACCATTAAATTGTGCTCGTTACTATTTGTATAACTAAAACTTACTAACATTAATGATAGCAGTAGAAGTAAAATGATTGCATTTGTTTTTTTCATATTATTTTAAAATTTATGAATTTGATTTTATTACTCTGTTATAGGTAATATTTTTATTCAGCGAGTAAAAAATCTGATATCTCTCCTGCAATTGTGTAAACAAATTCTTCAAGTTCATTGCTGAGTATGATTATTGTAATTCCTTTGTTTGGGTAGATCCACATATCAGATGCAAAAAAATCAGTGGTGCCTCCATGTAGCACTAACTTATTCTCTGAATCATTATTTTCAATTCCCCAGCCATATCCATAGCTATCATATAGATTTGTGGGTTGGAAATGCGGAAAAAGATATTTAGATGTAGTAGCTTCATCTAGTACTGTATTATTCATTATGGATTGGCTCCAGAGTAATAAATCATTCGCTCGTGTTAGAATACCTCCATTTCCTTTAAGATTGAGATAGGGACCATTGTCACTCCAATTCTCTTCATTTGGTTTATTGTTTTCAACGCCATTCAAATAACCATTGGCAACTTCATCTTGTTGCCAATCTGGGATTATATAACCAGTATGGTACATGTTTGAAGGTTGAAAAATCTGTGAATTTAAAAAGCTCTCATAATCCATACCACTAGTTCTTTCAATGATTAAACCAAGTAAGCTATAACCTACATTAGAATAATTAAATTGTTCCCCTACTGGACTAATTAACGCGCTATTAAAAACTTGCTCTAAAAATTCTTCCTCTGTAATAGTGTCATAATCTCCTCCTATTCCACCTAATAAGCCGGAAGAATGTGTGAGTAACTGATGAATGGTTATATTCTCTTTGTCATTAGGAACAGCATCAAAGTAATTTGATAAATAATTATCAATTGACAGTTCATTTTGCATCTCTAATTTTAAAATCCCAGCCGCTGTGAATTGTTTTGTAATAGAGCCCATATCAAAAACAGTATTGATATCATTAAATCCATTTTCTTGACTATTTTTTCGTCCATAGGCTTTATTAAATAAGATGTCGTCATTTTGTGCGACTAAAACAACACCAGTAAAGTCTCTTGCTATAAGTTCTGTATCGAGGGAATCTAAATCCTCAATTTTCACTTCATCGTCACTGGTAGAACAACTAAAATTTGTTGATAAAAAAGATAGTGTTAGAAGTAATACGATTGTTTTTATTTTTTTCATGATTTTATTTTTTGATTAATGTGTAAAAACCCAAGTGAATTCACTTGGGTTTTAGAATTTTGAGATGTATTAAAAGAAATAACCAACAGATAGTTGAAATACACCATTGCTGTTTTTTTCCGAGAAATCATCGACATCATTAATATTTGATAGTCCTAGATTATATCGTGCCGTGAAATTGAGACCATTATCAAGCTTATAACCAAGACCAAAATTAACACCATAATCTGTTGTTTTTAAAAACTCTTTATAATCTTGAGAACCTCCTTTAGTTGAAAGCAAAACACCAATTTGAGGCCCTGCTTCTAAACTCAATCTTTCTGTAACATAGTACTTTCCAATTAATGGAAGATTTAAATAGTTTAGACTAATGCTACCCTCAGAATCAATGTTTGTATCAGCTCCTTGCCCAGAATATATTAATTCGGGCTGTAAAGAGAATTTATCTGAAATCTTAAACTCTGCCATGACTCCGAAATGAAAATTTGTTGTAGGGTCAAGGTCTTTTGCATTGTCACCTGTAATAAAGGCAAAGTTTAAACCTGCTTTGGCTCCAAATTTAATGTCTTGAGCGTTGACATTAGATAATCCTAAAACTGCAATAGCAGTTACTAAAAATAATTTTTTCATAATTTGTGTTTTTTGATTTAAGAGTGCAAACGTAATTTTCAAAACAAAACAAAAAGTTAATTTCATGATTGAAGACGTACTGATACATCAGAATTACACGAATCAGGACTTTTATTAACTCTTTTTGTATGCATTCTGCTTAAAATAAATTTTGAAGATCAAATCGATACGATATTCTAAAGAACAATAATCCCAAAGACTCAGAATTTGATTTGACTATGGTCATATTTTTAATACCTTCGTAATTGGGAGTAACTCCGAGGTATTGATATCTTAAGGATAAGGTGAATTATTGATGTGTCCACCAATACCAATTCCAGCGGTGAAATTTGGTTGACTTATTTTGGTTTTATCATCTGTATGCACAAATGAAAATAATGATGAATACCCAAGTCTTGACTCAACAAACAGGTGTTTTTTTATAGGTAATCTATAAAACGCCATAAGAGTGGTAAATTTAAAGTCATTTGAGGATAGAGTTTCAATATTTTCATCCTCGCTACTTGTTATGCCTGGGATAAAATTTCCTCCCGTAGAAATATCTAACCCAAATTGCCCAAATTGATAAGATTTTATAATGTTAAAATGTAATTCGCCTTTCCCACGAGTGTTTTTATTTCCGATAACATTTCCAATTCCTACACCTACTTCCATAAATGAATCCTGTGCATTAATAAGTTCTATTTTGAATAATAAAAGAAATAGAAGCAAGAAATACTTTGGTTTGTTATTCTGCATAGATGCTAATTTTAATTGCTCTTTTGTGAATAGTACATTAACCTTTTTGAATAAAAAAGTAGCGGCTTTAGATGCTATCTATAAAGATTATTACGAATAATTATCTCTATTTTTAGCAATAAAACCGCTACCAATTAATAGTTATTATAAAGGGTTTTTTAGTCTATTTTTCTTTTAAATATATAGCGTGTAATAAAAATACCATTCCCGTCTTTTTCACCTGAATCGCTTTCTACAGCACTTGTTACAAATATTAAATCCCAACCTTCAGCAATCATCGACGTTAATTTTGAGGAAATTACTGCATCGTTTGCTGCTATATTTTGGAAACGTATACCAGCAACATTATAAAAGTTTAATAATTTTGTTTCTTCAAAATCCTTTACTCTAATATCTTTTCTTTTAGATTTATTTCTTGTATTATCATCTTCAGTTTGAGTAGACGTAAATTTTTTATAGTCTCTTTTATCATTTGCTGAAATTAAACGCGATCTACCTAAACCATCTGGTATAATGGACTCAACGCTTGTAATTACTTTTACTTCAAATTTTGGCTTCAATGTATCTTGAAGCTTTAAAGTTTCTTGTGCAAAAGCATTAGCTATAAACAATGCGGAAATTGCTATTACTGTTAATTTAATTTTTCTCATTTTGTTTTATTTTTATAATAATTATTCTATTCCAAACGCCTCACTAAAACCTTGTTCTAAATAATCATCAAAAATATCATCATGGCCTCCACTGCCAGAAATTATATTGGCATTCTTGGATTGTAGAAACGTAACTTCTTCTGTTGTAAGACTGCCTACAGCCTCATCTGTTTCTCCGTATATGTATGTTAGGTTGGATAAGCTCTCAATAGTATTAAAATCTTCTGTATATCTATTCATTACTAATCCTGCGAACAGCCTAGCTTCGTTTCTATTAAGTATATTATCAAATGGTTGTGTTCCTACTATGGGTGTAACACCATTTTCAAACTCTGCTGGTCTGCCTTCAGCTAGTCCTTGCCAAAAGGCATCATTAATATCCAATCTACCTGTCATAATTAGATATTTATCAGCGACATCTATTCCTTTTTCTGCGATGAGTTCTTGTGTTACAAATGCGCCATAAGAAATACCTGCAATGTAAACCGTTCTTCCTTCATCTTTAAAATACTTAACAACTTGATACAGTGTTTCTACACTTTCAGCATTAAAATTTACAGCTTGGTTCAACGTAATTTCATTGCCTTCTATTATGTTAGGGTCTAATGTTTGAGCTTGGTGTACAGTTACATTTAAGATATCTGTAGTATTAAAAATTGCGGAAAAATAATCCACTAATTCTGCAGCGAGTTCTGTACTGGGACCACCTGGTACAGTTATCACTACTGTAGAGGCTTTTTCGTCTCCCCTAAAATAAATTAAATTTTTAATTTCTTGTGATATGCCATCACTAGCAGGAGGCTGATCATCATCATTAGAACATGAGACTATTGTGATTGTAAAAAATGTTATTAGAACTAATTTTGAAATTGATCGATAATAATTTATACTTATTATCTTTTGTGTTACTCTTTTCATTGATTTTTGTTTTTTGATTTATACAGGGCAAAAGTATAGTTACCAAAAAGATAAAAAAGTAGTTTTTTTACTGCAGAAGTCCTAAAACAGTGGAATCAGACGAATCAGGACGTTTTTTGAAGCTTTCTATAGGCTCCTGGTGACATATTTAAACTCATATTAAAAGTATTATAAAAAGCACTCTTAGATTTAAACCCAGCTTCCATACCTAAAGCTTCAATAGAATATTTATTAAACACAGGATCTTGCAATAGATTTTTAGCTTCTTCAATACGGTATTCATTTACAAATTGAATGATGCTCTTATTTGTTTCTTGATTTATAATTTGAGATAAATAGCCTTCACTTGTATCTAATCGTGTTGCTATATCTAATCTACTTAAAAGCGGATTCTTATATAATTCTTCGTCTTCCATTAAATTATAGAGTTGAGTAATGATTTTAGAAGTAGTGGAGCTCTTTATTTTCTTTTTTATCGGAGTATCAGCTGACTTTTTTGAAACTAAATAGTTATGTATTTCTTCTTTTTGGTCTATGACTTGCAATCTAAATACACCATAATATAATATCC
>NZ_JADGDZ010000127.1 GCF_016744625.1 Winogradskyella sp. | reverse complement strand
ATCTAATGCTGTGCATTCTGGAGGTGAAAGTTTTAAAGATTTAGGTGATTTTCAAGTATTGTTATTTATGTTAATGATTCAGCTGATGTTTTATCATAACTTAAAACGTTACAGATAATGGAAAATACTATAAAAGTAGAACGCGCCATTTTGAGTTTAACACAAGATGATTTGGCAAAGCGAATTGGTGTTTCTCGTCAGACTATAAACTCTATTGAAGCTAATAGATATGTGCCTTCAACGGTTTTAGCATTAAAACTTTCGGAAGTGTTTAGTAAACCAGTAAATGACTTTTTTAAATTGAGTGAAAATGATTAGTGTAATAATAATATTAGTACAACTTATTTTAGCATGTTTATAAGGTCTTTCATGCCTTCGGTTGCTAATTTGGCTATAACGGTCACTTTACCATCATTGTTAATAGCTGGTTTTGGATCAATATAATAAATGGTAGTATTTGGTTGTACATAATCAATTAAGCTTGCTGCAGGATAGACTTGCATACTTGTACCTATTATAACAAGAATATCTGCAGCGTAGCATATTTTAACAGCAGTTTCAATTTTTGGGACATCTTCTCCAAACCAAACAATATGTGGACGTAATTGATAGCCTTTGTCGCATGTATCTCCAAGGTTAATATCTTCTGTCCAAACGCTGATGTTATTATAGTTTCCTGTACTTCTTATTTTTAGTAATTCACCATGAAGATGTACTACATCAGTACTACCTGCGCGTTCGTGCAAATCATCTACATTTTGAGTGATTATGGTAACTTTAAAATCATTTTCAAGATGTGCTAAATATTTATGTGCTTGGTTGGGTTCTACATCTTTTAGTTGTCTTCGTCTTTGATTATAGAAATCTAAAACCAATTCTGGGTTGCGTGCAAAACCTTCAGGTGATGCTACTTCCATAACATCATGTCCTTCCCAAAGCCCATCTGCATCTCTAAAGGTTTTAATACCACTTTCTGCACTTATACCAGCTCCTGTTAATACGACAATGTGTTTTTTCATAATCTAAAAATATAAAATATACTGTCATTGCGAGCGTAGCGTGGCAATCTTTTAGATTGAAACTAAATTTTGAAAGATTACCACATCACTTTGTTCCTCGTAATGACATTCCGTATTTTTGAATCATGCCAGACTTAAAACTTCTAGAATACTTAGAAACTTTCCTTACAGATCATCGTAGAGATCGGTTTCAAAAAGTCTTGAAGCAACGCACCAAACATTTTACCGTTGCTACAGAAGATGTATATCAATTACACAATACAAGTGCTGTGATGAGATCTTGCGATGTTTTTGGTGTACAAGAAGTTAATATAGTAGAAGAAGTTAACTCTAAAAGTATTGATAGAGAAATTGCAATGGGAGCTCAAAAGTGGGTAGATTTAAATCGTTATCACACAACTAAATCTTGTATTACAGATTTAAAAGCTAATGGCTATCAAATTGTGGCAACAACTCCTCACGTAGAGAATTGTGATTTAATTGATTTTAATATATCTAAAAAGTCATGCTTCTTTTTTGGTAGGGAAACGGAAGGGCTGTCACAACATGTGATTGACGAAGCGGATTGCTTTTTAAAAATTCCAATGGTTGGCTTTACCGAGAGTTTGAATATTTCTGTGTCTGCAGCAATTATTCTTCAGCATGTCACTGCGCAATTACGAAAATCTGATATTAAATGGCAATTGACAGAAGAAGAACTTATAGAAAAACGTTTTGATTGGATTAAGAAGACTATAAAAGATTACGATGCTATTGTAGAGCGTTTTTACGATACACCATAATTTTGTAACTTAATAGTCTAACTTAAAATCTATACACATGAAATGTGATGTCTATCTTTCTTTTGATGGTAATTGCGAGGAAGCAATGACCTTCTATCAAGATGTTTTTGATGGCGAAATCCAAGTAATGATGCGTTACAAAGACGGTCCGCCAGAATATAATAAGCCTGAAATAGAGAATAAAATAATGCATGTTACAATGATATTTGGAAATGGATGTGAGTTAAAAGCTTCAGACGGTTTTCATGTACCTTTAAATAAAGGGAATAATTTTCATGTAAGTATTGCAGCTGATGATGAAGAACAAGGGCATGCTATTTTTTCTGGTTTAATGGAAGGTGGTCAAGTAACCATGCCTTTTAATGACGTATTTTGGGGCGGAAAATTTGGTAGTGTTATAGATAAGTTTGGTGTACAATGGATGGTAAGTACTCCTCATGGAAAAGATGCAGTTTAATCGTATATAATATATAGCTATGGTAGGTTGGTTTGAAATTGCGGTAGACGATATGGATCGTGCAAAAAAGTTTTATGAAACTGTTTTTCAAATTAAAATTAAAGTTCAAGATTTCGGTGGCACTTTAATGGGCTGGTTTCCTGATAATGATGGTGTGTATGGAGCAACAGGGAGTTTAGTAAAACAGGAATCATATATTCCGAGTGAAAAAGGCACTTTGGTGTATTTTATGTCAAATGATGTACAAGTTGAATTAGATAGAGTAGAAGCAGCTGGAGGAAAAATCTATCAAGAAAAAACCAAAATCTCAGATGATCATGGTTGTATGGGAGTGTTTATAGATTCTGAAGGGAATAGAGTCGCATTACATTCTAACACATAGACATTAAGCTTTGCCTTTCTTTCTACCTTTTTTTCGGTCTTTACTTCTTTTAATGACTTTATATTCTTCATAACATTCGCTGATAGCATCTAATATTTGAAGATCATTAGCAGTATTTATAAAGTCTTTAGAATAGTTACATTGATTAACAATTTCATCTAAATCGAATTTGTTAACTTGTAATAATACTAATAGCATTTCTCTGTCAAAACGTTTAGCAAGTTGGTTTCTAATCTCATCATCTTCCTTCATCTTCTTTAACTTATGCATCTCATTAGGCTTTTTGCCAAACATATTGTATAAGAAATCTGCAGGATTGAAAATTGCACCTAGTACCTTTGTTGCGATATTAGGTTTCCCAGCTTCGTAGCCTTGACCATATAAACCAGAGATTCTATAACGATTATTAGATTGAATTGGAACTTGTTTCATATCCACTTCTAGATAACCAGTTAACTCTAGTTGTTTTACAGTCACTTCTTCAAGAGCAAGTGCTAATTCGGTCATTACAATTTCTGTATTGCCAAACTTTAGCCAGTCATTAGTAACTCTAACTTTTATGGATTTGTAACCTAGATATGATAAATGTAAAGTGTCATTTGCTTTAGCACTGATTTGAAACTCACCGTTATCATCTGTAGCGACACCTTTAACCTGATTAATATTTACAATATTTACTTCACTTAATGGGCCTTCAGTGGTAGAGCTAATAATTGTTCCCTTAACCTTAGTCGGAATTTTTGTGGCAGTGCTGTCTTGACTATAGCCCTTAACCGTAGTAAAACATAAAAATAAAATAAGTAGATATCTCATTAAAAATTGTTACGATGTAAAGGTAATAAACAAAACGTATTTTAACATATGCCTATTGTAGATTTGACTAAATATTAACAAGTAGTCTAAATTAATACTTAAAATTATGTCATTCTGGACTTGTTTCAGAATCTTAAATAATTTTAAGAAACTGAAATAAGTTTAGTCTGACAAGGAATAAATTTGAGACTCAGATTTAAAAGTAAAATCCCAAAACTTAAGATTTAACTTAAAGTTTTGGGATTTGTTTTATTACAATTTACAGCAGCTTTGCTGTTTAATCTCTTCTTCGAGAACGTCTTGGTCTATCAGATCCAGAACCATTAGATTCTGAACGTCTGTCACTAGAACGTCTGTCACTTCTATTATCATCCGAACGTCGTCTATCGCTTCTGTTTCCAGAACCTGATGAGCGTCTGTCACCTCTAGAGTCATTAGATCTTCTATCTCCTCTATCACTAGAACGTCTATCTCCTCTTGGTTTATCATCGCGTCTACGACTTCCACCACCAGAGCGTCTATCATTTCCTCCGCGACCTCTTCCTCCGCTTCGGCCTCCACGACTTCCACCTCCTCTGTTTTCGCTAACTTCTACATTAACAAAACGACCATTGTGTTTAAAATCAGTAAAGAAGGCTAGTATCTTTTCTTTTAATTCATTTTCTGTATTAAAGAATGAGAAGCTGTCTTTTACATCTACTTTAAAAACATCATCACGTCCAAGCTCTAATTGCTCCTTTAAGAAGTCTTTCATCTTCATCCAATCAAAACCATCTTTACTACCAATATTTATAAAGTAACGTGTGTCGTTAGATGATCTTCCATAGTCTCTTCCACCATCTCTATCAGAATCTCTAGATTGAACTACACCTAAGTCTTTCGATTTTTGGTAATAGTTAAAGAAACGGTTAAATTCTACAGAGAAGAATTTTTTGATTAATTCGTCTTTTTCAGTATCTGCGAATAATTCGTTGATACTTTCAAGATGCTTATCAATTTCGTGATTAATTTCTGTGGTATGAATTTTATTAGCTAAAGCCATTAATTGTACTTCAACGATGTCACTTCCAGAAGGAATTTCTTTCTTCTCGAATTGTTTTTTTATAATTCGCTCGATGCTTTTTATCTTTCTAACTTCACTTTTAGAAACAATAGCCATTGAGATACCAGTTTTACCAGCACGTCCTGTACGACCAGATCTATGTGTGTATATTTCTGGTTCATCTGGCAATTGGTAATGTATAACGTGTGTAATGTTATCTACATCAATACCACGAGCAGCAACATCTGTTGCAACCAATGTTTGTATTTGTCTGTTTCTAAACGACTTCATCACTAAATCACGTTGATTCTGACTTAAATCACCATGCAAAGCACCTGCATTGTAACCATCTTCAATTAAGTTTTCGGCTACTTTTTGCGTATCGCGTTTTGTTCTACAGAACACTACAGAGAAAATCTCTGGATTAGCATCGGACAAGCGCTTTAAGGCTTGGTAACGATCTCTAGCATTTACTAAATAGTATTCGTGAGATACCTGATTTGTGCTTTCATTTTTGTTTCCTACTGTAATTTCAATAGGATCGTACATGAAGTTTTTCGCAATCGAAGCAACTTCTCTAGGCATTGTTGCAGAGAATAACCATGTGCTTTTATCATCTGGTGTATGAGAAAGAATATCAGTGATATCTTCTTTGAAACCCATATTTAACATCTCATCAGCTTCATCTAAAACACTGTATTGTATTTTAGAAATGTCAACCATGTTACGGCTAATCATATCTTTCATACGACCTGGAGTCGCTACAATGATTTGTGCTCCACGTTTTACAGATCTTGCTTGATCAGAGATACTTGCTCCACCATAAATGGCAGTAACATTTAAACCTTTACAGTATTTACCATAAAGTTTAAGTTCGTTTGTGATTTGTAAACAAAGTTCGCGAGTAGGAGATAAGATTAAACCTTGAGTAGTTCTACTATCTACATCTATTTTTTGCAACATCGGAAATCCGAAAGCCGCAGTTTTACCTGTACCAGTTTGTGCCAAAGCCACTAAGTCTTTGTCTTCTTCTAATAAAAGTGGGATTGCTTTTGCTTGTACTTCACTCGGTTTTTCGAAACCTAAATCCGTAATAGCGCGTAAAAGATCTTCATTAAGACCTAAATCTTGGAATGTGCTCATTCTTGTGTATTGTATTCGATTATGTTCTGTTGGTGTCACAAAAGAAGCGAATCGACATACTAAACACTTAAACTTCTAGGTAACACATCCTCACTCTGAGGAATTTGTAAACTCGGTGTTCTGAGTTTCAGTTTGCAAAGGTATGTTATTTAATTGGATTTTCTGGTATTGCTATTTTATCTGAAAATTCTAGTGATAAAAGTTAAAAGATTATGATATCTACTCTAATGTTTAGAGTTTATGAGAAGCGTATTTAGAACCTTAGTGATTTCAAATACTTCTCGATACAAAATTCCAAAAAGGGAATTTCACTCGAAGTGACATTCTATATTTCTTTTTAAAATACAATTAAGGATCTATATTCTTTGTTCGGGTATTTTGAGTTTGTGTAAAATGTATCGATAATTAATTCTTAATAAACCTATCAAAATCATCTATTGCATAGGCTTTGTTGTAGTCATCTTCTCCGATGGTGTTAGATTCTGTAGAATCATAATCCATAGTGATTTTCCATTTTCCATTAGTGTTTCTGAATATCACATGAAACTGTCCATAATAGGCTTGTTCTTTTTCGGTGCCTTTGTTTCTGATTAATTTATAGATACCTCGTTCGCTTGCAGTTGAGTTATTATTGATACGCTCAAAAAACCGAAGTGAAATGTTACTTGTTTGGTTTACTTTTTTATCACGTTTAAAACCAGATTTGTAATTATTGATGTAAGTGTCGTAATCTAAAATACGTTTACCTCCAGAAACACGTATTAAATCTTTAGCATGTATTTCTGCCATTAGTGTATAATCTAGTGTTTCAAAAGCTTCATAAAATTTAGACCAAATAGTATTGATGGCTTTTAAATTATTCAAACTTTGAGCTTTACATGGAATTGTATATAAAGTCAAAATAACTATAATGATGCTTATTTTTTTTAGCATATCTAGTTGGTTGTAATTTGTTTCTGAGCTAAAGATTTTCCAATAAAGAATCCTGCAATTGCTAATATACTATCTGCGATAGTAAACCATAATTCTTTAGGTAGCATAAATATAGTTGCAAAAGTTGCTACAAGCATTAGTCCACCAGCAATATAAGATGGTATCATACTTGTCTTAGAAATCTTAGCAGCGACATGCATACCAACGGTTATACCTAAAAAATGTGCAATAACAACAAAGGCTTTTGCGCCAACAGGTATTTTATCCATATTATTTTTTATCCATTCCATATTCGATGGATCTGCACCTTCTGGCAGAGGGAATAAGTTATGACCTATAACAGATTCAAAAATGTGTACTGTTACACCTGCAATAATAATCCCAACGATTGTTGCTAATACGTTTTTCATGATAATAAATGATTAGTTAGTGGGTTTAAGGTAATAAAAAATCTTGAGAGGTTATTTTGGGTTTTTACAAGTAGCTTAAAATTGCTGAATTTTTTAATTGAGTTCTTTGTTATCAATTGTCTTCGCTACTTTAATTGATTAAATATTTTTTTAAATCTTTGAAGTAATTCATCTTTTATGTAGAGTTCTTCATTTGTAAATGGATGTATAAATTTTAAAGAATAGGCATGTAAATACAAACCTTTTTTG
>NZ_JADGDZ010000126.1:6976-7237 GCF_016744625.1 Winogradskyella sp. | reverse complement strand
AGATGATATAGAGCAAGCCATTAAGAAATTAAAATAATAAAAGGGCTAATTATTTTACCTCTTTTTTGTTAAACCAAACAAAAATTGACAGTAGTCAATTTATATAATTGTTTTATTTTTCTCTTTTCTAAAGTCGTACTTTAAGTTTACTTGTAATGACAGTCTGTTAAAGCTTTTAGTTTTAAATGAGTGTCTTGCATAACCTAATTGTACGTTTGTATTTTTATTAAATTTTACTCCAAGCCCAGCAAACACTCTATT
>NZ_JADGDZ010000126.1:0-6966 GCF_016744625.1 Winogradskyella sp. | reverse complement strand
ATTTTGATGGAAATCAAATTCGTTTAAATTAAAATGAATTTCATCATATATGGCTACAAATAATGTTGTGTTAATTGGTAAACTGCCTTTAAATCTATAGCGTAATCTATGTTTTAATAAATCTTTAGTTGGATACTCTAGAAAACGTTGTTCTAACCTAAATCTGTGAGATAATCCAATGTTGTTAGATTTATGTTTAAGAACTATTTGTTCTAGAATCCTGTTTTCTTTAATATCGGGTATGTCATTTTCTTCAAAAGATGTATCAATCTTACCTTTTGCATATCCAATTCCTACAACAACATTTTTGTTTATATGATAATTTAATCCAACAATGCCTAAAAGTAAGTGTGCTTTTTCTGCTAGAAGTTGATAATTCCAGTTTGTAAAAGAACCACTTATGCTAAGTTTATCGCTGATTCTATTGGACGAGGTAATTTCGTACCATGAGCCTAATTCACTTTCTCCAGTATTTTGAGAAGACATATGGGTTTGAAGTAAAAGAGCAATAAGTAAGTATAAGTAGATTTTCATAGTGTTTTAATAATAAAAAAGAGCCCAGAAATGGGCTCTTTTCAGTCATGGAACTATTAAACGTGATCGTGTAAATGATGATGCTCATCAATTAATGGACCTCCTTCAATGATTTGTTCTGAAGCTTCACTCGCAAATTTTTCGAAATTTAAATGGAATGAATGTGCTAATGCAATTGCTTTACTAATGTATCCCCCTTTTTGTAACCAAGTATTCATTGGGTCTAATATTTCTGTTGGAACATTAGGACAATACTTTGGCATATTTAATCCAAAAATTGGATGCTGATCGTAATCTACGTTGTCTAAATCACCGTTTAAAATTGCAGTAATCATAGCTCTAGTATATTTTAATTTTATACGAGAACCTACTCCGTAAGGGCCTCCGCTCCAGCCAGTGTTTAATAACCATACGTTAACACCAGCATCTTGCATTTTTTTACTTAGCATTTCCGCATAAACTGTTGGGTGTAAAGGCATAAATGGCTCACCAAAACAAGCAGAGAATGATGGTACCGGTTCTGTAATTCCGGCTTCTGTACCAGCAACTTTAGCTGTGTAACCAGATATAAAGTGGTATGCTGCTTGGCCAGGAGTTAACTTAGATACTGGAGGCAAAACACCAAAAGCATCACAAGTTAAAAAGAATATGTTTTTTGGATTCCCAGCATAAGATGGTTTTTGGATATTATCAATATTATAAATAGGGTAACTTACACGTGTATTTTGTGTAATACTACTATCCATATAATCAATTTCACCGTTATCTTTAAAAACTACATTTTCTAGAATTGCTCCAGGCTTAATAGCTCTAAAAATTTCTGGTTCTTTTTCTTCTGTTAGATCAATAACTTTTGCATAACATCCGCCTTCAAAATTAAAGATACTGTTATTTGCTGTCCAACCATGCTCGTCATCTCCAATCAGTTTACGATCTGGATCTGCAGATAAAGTTGTTTTACCTGTTCCTGATAATCCAAAGAAAATAGCTGTATCTCCATCTTCACCTACATTAGCAGAACAGTGCATAGGTAATACATTCTTGTCCACAGGTAATATCATATTTAAAGAAGAGAAAATCCCTTTTTTAATTTCACCTGTATAAGCAGAACCACCTACTAAAGCGATTTTTTTAGTGAAGTTTAAAATTGAGAAATTGCCTTGACGAAGACCATATTTTTTTGGGTCTGGTGCTTCGTAGCCTGGAGCACAAAGTACTAACCATTCTTCTTTAAAATCCTCTAATTCAGATTCTTCTGATCTTAAAAACATATTGTAAACAAACATATTAGACCAAGGATATTCTGTAACAGTTCTAACATTTGTTTTGTATTCTGGGTCAGCACATACATAAGCATCTCTTACGTAGATTTCTTTTCCGCTTAAGTAGTTTGTGATTTCAGATTGTAAATAGTCAAAATTTTCAGGTGAAATTGCTTTGTTTGTTTTTCCCCACCAAACACGATCTTTAGTGTAATCGTCTTTTACTATAAATCTGTCTTGAGGTGAACGTCCAGTAAATTTCCCTGTATTAATTGCTAATGTACCATTTGCGGTTTCTTTACCCATTCCTTTTTCTACGGTAATGGCTTGTAATTCTTCGGGAGAAAGGTTCCAATGTGCATTGGTGTCTTTCAACCCATACTGTGTAAGGTCTCTAGTTTTCATAATCGGTTGTTTTAATAAATTTTCCATGATTTAAAAATATTTTAATTTGACTTTCAATTTAAAATGGCCATATCAATGGCACTAATAATAATGTTGTTATTAAGAACAGTAGAAGCAATGGTGCGCCTACTTTTAAATAATCCATAAATTTGTAACCACCTGCCGTCATTACCATAGCATTGGTTGTGGTGCCAACAGGTGTTAAGAACGCAGTTGAAGCACTAATTGCGACTACTATCATAAATGGTGCTGCTGAAATATTTAGAGTGTTAGCAGCAATTATTACGATAGGCGCCATTAGAACTGCAGTTGCTGAATTGTTTATTACTTGGCTAAACGAAGTGGTTAGCAGAAATACTCCTGCAAGTAAAACTACAGGATGCAAGCTACCTAAAGTATTTACTAGCCCATTTGCAATTAGTTCTGCAGTACCAGTTTTTTGAAGTGCAATTCCCATCGGAATCATTGCCGCAATCATTACAACACTAATCCAACTAATCCCTTTGTATGCTTTAGTAATAGGAACGCAACCAGAAATTAAAACAATGCCAGCAGATATAAGTGCAGCGACTGCTCCTGGTACAATTTTGAATACTAATAAAACAATCATTAGTACTAAAGCAAACAATGCGATATACGATTTAGATGTAAGATTTGTAACTGTTTTTGCCATTCCTTCAGGACTACCACAAATCACTAAATTCTCGTGGTAACTTTTAAGTTGGTCAATGTCACTCCAGATACCTCTAATTAAAAAGGCATCACCAGCTTTTATTCTTATTTCGCGCTCTGTAAAAGGGGTGCTGTTTCTAGAGGCAGCCATTAACTGTACTCCAAAACGTTTAAAGAAATTACCTAATCGAATTTTTCTACCTACAAGAACTGAATTTGGTGTTACTAATACTTCTGCCATTCCAACCTCTTGGTTAATGAGGTTGTTTTTTAATTCATCTTCAATAGGTTCTAGTGGTAAAAGACCTAATCTAAATTTTATCATTAATGCATTTATAGCTTCAGTATCGCCTTTTACGGTAATGATATCGTGATACAAAAACTCTGTTGAGTTTGTTGGAAACTCAATAAATGGATCGTTTCCTTTTAATCGGTTTGGATGTCTGCGTTTTATCCTTAAAATAGAAACATTAAATTCTTTTTCAAAATTCCAATCGCCTAATTTTGTGTTTAGTAAAGGAGATACTGATCTGACTCTTAGTCTGTAGTAATCACCATCTACTTTATAAGCTTCAATCCATTTATGCAGTGTTGTACTAATATCAACAGGTTTATTGTTGGTTTTATTATTTGGTAATAATCTGTAACCTATAAATCTAAAATATAATAATGCAATTAAAAGTAGAGGAAGACCAATTAGAGCGAACTCAAAGAAAGAAAATCCTTCTAATCCACTTTCTAGCATTGTATTATTAACAATAATATTAGGAGGTGTACCTGTTAAGGTTAATAATCCACCTGTGTTAGATCCAAATGCGACTGGCATTAATAATTTAGAAGGTAGTGTACCAATACTCCAAGCTGAAGAAATTGTAACAGGCATTAATGTAGCGACTGTTCCTGTATTACTTACAACACCAGAGAGTAAACCAGAACCTAAAGTTGTAATTAATAATAGCTTGGTTGTACTTTTACCAGCCATTTTAATAAACTTTTTACCAGCTAGTGCTGTCCAACCTGTTTGAGATAAACCTTCTCCGATAATAAATAAGGCAGCAATCATTATAACTGTAGGATTACTAAAACCACTTAAAGTTTCTGTTAAGTCTAAAATTCCAAAAAGGAATAAACTTAACATAGAAAGCAATGCAATAATGTCTGGTGTGAATTTACCCCAAATAAATAAGGCGATTGTGACAATTAAGATAGCTAGCATTAAGCTCATAGTGATTACGTTCTGTAATTATACAACAAAGTTAATTGCATTGAAAAGCAATTTTTATGACGGATGTCATGCTTTGTGGTTAATGAGGATTTTTCAATTTTAAGCAGAATTGATACACATAAATCTTGAAATCTGTATACGATAACGTTTTCGAAATAAAAAGAAAGCGAGAATTTATCTTCTTTTTAATATTTTTGATATTCAAGAAAAACAGAAAACACATGAAATTAGATATATTAGCTATTGGTGCACATCCAGATGATGTAGAATTAGGCTGTGGTGCGACTTTGGCAAAGGAGGTTTCGAATGGTAAAAAAGTAGGTATTATTGATTTAACACGAGGTGAGTTAGGAACTAGAGGTACAGCAGATACTCGAGATGAAGAAGCCTTTAATGCAGCTAAAATATTAGGAGTAAACTCTAGAGTTAATATGCGTTTTGCAGATGGATTTTTTGTAAATGACAAAGAGCATCAACTTGAAATGATTAAAATGATTCGCTACTACAGACCAGAAATAGTGATTTGTAATGCTATTGATGATAGACACATAGATCATGGAAAGGGAAGTCAATTAGTTAGTGATGCTTGTTTTTTGAGTGGTTTACGCAAAATAGAAACGGTTCATAAAGATGAAAATAGCATTCAAGAACCTTGGAGACCAAAAGCAGTTTATCATTATATACAATGGAAAGACCTAGAACCAGATATTGCTGTAGATGTCTCTGGTTTTATGGATAAGAAAATGGAAGCTGTCTTGGCTTATAAAACTCAATTTTTTAATCCTACAAGTGATGAGCCAGAAACACCTATTTCGAGTAAGAATTTTACAGACAGTATTGAATATAGAGCGCGCAATTTAGGACGTCTTATTGGCACAACTCACGCAGAAGGTTTTACTGTTGAATGTTATCCTGCAGTTGAATCTTTATTTGATTTAAAATAGAAGAACAAAAAAGCCTTTCATTTCTGAAAGGCTTACTAATTTAGGGTGGAAGACCGGTTTCGAACCGGCGACCTTCGGTACCACAAACCGACGCTCTAACCAGCTGAGCTACAACCACCATTTTAATTAGGAATGCAAATGTAAATTATTTCCGATTTTCTGCAAAATCTTTTTTCAACTTATTTTAAAATAAAAACCTTTCAATATCTGAATTGAAAGGCTTTAAGATTGTTATGCTTTTGAAGATTATTCAGTTGCTTTATCTACAACAATCCTCTCATCTCTATTAGCGACTTCCCAAGCTGTGTAAAAAACTAAGCGCGTTCTGTTTTCTAACAAATCATATTCAATTTTATCTGGTGTATCACTTGGTTTGTGATAATCATCGTGAGTTCCATTAAAATAAAATATTACTGGAATGTTATTCTTAGCAAAGTTGTAGTGGTCAGACCTGTAGTAAAAACGATTAGGGTCATTTTCGTCATTATACGTGTAGTCTAACTCAATATTTGTATGTTTTTTATTTACCTCTTCTGAGATGTTATGTAAATCGGTACTTAACTTATCACTACCAATTAAATAGATATAGTTTCTATCTCCTTCTTTTCGTTTTGGGTCTATTCGGCCTATCATATCTATGTTAAGGTCAGCAATTGTGTTTTCTAGTGGGAAAATAGGGTCATTGTCTGTATAGTGCCTCGACCCTAAAAGTCCTTTTTCTTCACCTGTAACATGTAAAAATAAGATAGAACGTTTTGGTCCACTACCAGTTTCTTTAGCCATTTTGAATGCTTCTGCAATTTCTAAAATAGCAACTGTACCTGACCCATCGTCATCAGCGCCATTGTAAATTTCTCCGTCTGACATACCGTTATGATCTAGGTGTGCAGAAATCACTAAAATTTCATCTGGTTTTTCTGAACCTTCTATAAAGGCCACAACATTTTCTGAAGTTACACTCTCAGATTTATTCTCTATAGCTAAGTTTAGATTTGTTTTTATTGACTGTGGTTTGTGGTTTTCTAAAATAGTTGGATGTAAAGCCTTTCCTAAATCTTCAGTTATCATTAGCATCAGTATACCTTCTTCATTACTTTTTAGAGATAATCGTCCGGATGTACCAGATGTGGCTTGTTTTTGATAATAAGGTGCATATCTCATAAAAAGAGCACTGTCCATATAGATTAACCCTTTTGCGCCATTTTTTTTAGCAGCCTCCCTTTTACTCGACAAGGATTGACGGCCATTGGTCCATTTAGTATCTTCTGCTGTACCTGATGTCACATAATTACCTTCTTCATCTTTAGGTTCACCTGATTTAGCAAGAACAATTTTTCCTTTAACATCTATGTTTTTATAATCTGAATAATTATCAGCATCAATTCCATAACCTATAAAAATAATTTCATTTGTTGATATATCAACACTGCTAGAAGCCCTTAAAACGATATGATCGTCGAAAGCTTTGAAACTTTTTCCATTAACTGTAATGCTAGCTTCTGATACACTTTGTTTTTCTAATGGCACTTCTTGAAAGTAGTCATCTTCACCCAATGGGGTTGGAATACCTAAATCTTTATATTGAGATTTTAAATATTCAACAGCCATTTTCTGACCTTTCTCTCCGGTTTCTCTACCTTCAAATTCATCAGAGGCATACTTATAAAGCATTGTTTTTAATTCGTCTGAAGTAATTGATGAAGCAAATTCAGAGGGATCTGCCATTTTTACCTTTTCTGCAGAAGACGAATTACCTTTTGAAGACGTTCCGCAACTTATCATTAAGGCAGAAGTACAAAAGATGAATAATATTTTTTTCATTTTAATAGAAAATTAGAGTGTTAGTTCTTTAAAGTAAGGTATCGCTTGACTTTAAATAAATGAGAAGCTAAAATTACGAAAATCGAAGAAGTAGCAGTTTATG